>NZ_KE386880.1:15185-36979 GCF_000429305.1 Desulfovibrio inopinatus DSM 10711 | reverse complement strand
TTGTATGCGACCGATGCAACACAGTTGAGGATGGATGCAAACACACCAGTCGACGATTTTATGTGTAGATTGTTGTTGACATATGCGAGACCACCAGTAAATGCATCTGATTGTATATCGACAAATACCCCAGAAAGTGACTCGAACGGTATCAATAGGTTTGGATTTATTGTCGTATTGTGGTTTGTTGCGACTTTTGCTTGTATACTCCCACTATTATTATAGATATAGGCGACGAAGGAAAACCAGTTATCACCCACTGTTTTCCGCACATAATTATCAGGATCAAACGTTGCGGCGGCTGCCGCGCTTGCTGCCGCTGCATTTTGGCTTACGGCCGCAGCACTTGCACTAGCGGCCGCAGACTCGGCATCGTCAGCGAGTTGCGCACCAACTCGGCCAATGGCTTGCATGGCTTTGGGGATATGTTCCCGATGCCCGTAGCCATCAAAATCAGCCAGCGCTAAATTGCTCAGATAATCGGTATCCGCACTCATTATAATGACTCCACGATTTCAATCTGTGTCGCGTATTCCAAAATATTGAGATCTAATCCTGTGAAAACCCGCCCGCGCCCCAGAAAGGAGTTGTGCATGGCGTACTGCGATCCCGGTGTAAGACTCACAAACACCTCACCACACCGAGCCAGCTCGCGTTGCAAATCAAAACAACGCGTCCATCCCTCATCTTTTTGCAAATGATCCAATGCAAATCGCACAGCCCGGCGCGGCTCAATCTGTCGGCCGACCTCGTTGCCGGCGGCGTACTGCACCCACTCGCCGATGCCCTCCCATGCGACGTTTGCCCCCGGAGTATTATTATAGGCCGGCTGCCATGCATCAGCCACAATCAGCCGAGCCGCCTCAATGTAACCGGCAGGATTGGTGGTATCATCTATATATATGCTAATGCTGTCACAGAATATTGAATCCCCAACATTAAAAAATATAGGCGGAAAATTGGCCCGCTCAGACTCACTGAACGTGCCGAAAAACCAATTGTTGCGGCTAAAAGGCAGCTCCTCGCTGGGCCAAATCGCCGGCCATGCATCCGCCGTACGCGATGCCACAACCTCACCGGCGCTTGAAAACTCCATAGTAATCGAGGCCCCGAGACTCAAATTATGCCGCACCAGCGCCACAAGATTGATATCAGCCGGCTCGACCAGCTCACACCGAATCACCGTGCTTGCGGCCGTAGCATCAACAGATCGCGCCACCTCGCCCAACTCGCGGCTTTGCAGATTTTCTGCCGCAAGCTGCCACGATCCCCCCGACAGCGTCGCCGTATCAGCCAGATTAAACGACAGAAATGATACGATATCCGCAAAAGATGGGATTCATGTTTACGACGGTTCTCTGAATACCGGAGACGGAAATGATAGAATTTCCTCCGAAGACGGCGTCCGTGTCCATGGCGGGTCACTGAATACCGGTGATGGCGACGATGTCATCGAAGCTCAATGGCTCATCGCAGCGTCAAAGGGTGGCACCATCGACACGGGGGATGGCGATGATACGCTTGCAGCACGACGAATAGGCGCTGGCGGTAGTGAGAGTGTTATACGAACGGGCAACGGGAATGACGTGATAAACAGTACGCAATACATTTCTGCTTCCTATGAGGGCACCATCGACACCGGCGCTGGAGACGACACCCTCCATTCAGAGGGGAGCATTGGCACAAATTTCAATGGCACTATTAACACGGGTGCGGGTCATGACGAATTGCGTTCTGAAGAGGGCATTTCCGCAAATTACAACAGTAGCATCAATACGGGTGAGGGGGACGACACTCTCCATTCAGAGGGGAGCATTGGCACATACTTCAATGGCACCATTAACACGGGTGCGGGAGACGACACACTTAACTCAGAGGGGAGCATTTCAGCTTACTCTAACGCCACCATCAACACAGGTGAGGGAGACGACACACTCTCTTCCGGATCGTGGCTCACCGCTTCCGACAACAGCACCATCAACACCGGAGAAGGCAACGACAGCGTCACATCAGAATATCTGCGCGCTGCACAAGGTGGCAGCCTGCAAACCGGAGACGGCAACGATCGCATCAGCGCCCAGCATATTATGCTCTCCAACGGCGAAATTGACACCGGAGATGGCAACGACAGCATACGGGCCAGAATCATTTCCGGAACGGGGGGCGGTGTTATCAACACCGGTGATGGCAATGATTCGATCCGGACGGAACTGCTCGCTTTTGTCGACCTGCATACCGGGGCTGGAAACGACAGTATTCGATCCGATCTTATCTTGGAAAGTATCATTGATGCCGGAACGGGAAATGACAGCATCAGCTATACGCATCGTGATGACAACTCGGAGATCTCCGGAAGTGGCAGCCTGACGACCACCGTGACGAAAGACCGCGGGGGTGCATCATCCTCAAACGATGATCCCTATTCCGTCATCATCGATTCCTACAAACGCCTGGCCGTCAATCCCAGCGCCAGCAGCAAGCGCATTCTCTCCATGATGCGCCTTGCCTATGCCATGAATGCCGACAAGACATAGGCAGCAGCCACTTTGGCTCCCTCGACGTTTCCACGAGAAGAACGCGCCTTTGAGGTCTCCACGAAGAGACTCCTTTCGCTGATCCGAACGCCTCCGAAACACGGTTCTTCGGAGGCGTTTTTTTGCCCGTACACGGCACGTTGCCTTGTGTGCTATCGCCTCCCGTGAAGGCTATATGCACCTTCCTCTCCTTAAACTCCCCCCCTCGATCAGCACATCAATAAAACATGCAAATACATTGATAAAATCAATAACTACACACAATCCTATCATAGATGCTGATAGATTTTCAAATTAAAAACAAATGCAACATTTTCAATATAGACAAAACAAACAATAAGTCTCTATAACCATATCGCCTCATGTGTTCACCAACTCATAAACCTCAATGTACAGTGAAGGAGAAACCATGACGGAAATAATCGGAACGATTTACGACGACTATTTAGTAGGAACCGACGGCGAAGACTCCATCTACGGTCTTGAAGGCAATGATACCCTCCGAGGAGAAGGCGGAAACGATTTTATCAATGGCGGCGATGGGAATGATGACATTGATGGCGGCAGTGGGGGTGATCGCATTGATGGCGGCAATGGCGACGACGACATATACGGCGGTGGTGGCGACGACAACATCTCCGGTGGGGCAGGCAACGACGACCTGAGTGGCGGCGACGGACAGAACGTCATCCATGGAGAGGAAGGGGACGACGAGATTACCGGCGGCAACAACAATGATGGGCTTTCGGGTGGTGATGGTCATGATTATATTAACGCCATGAACGGAAATGACACCATTGACGGCGGCGAAGGCAATGACACACTCAAAGGAGGCTGGGGTGCCGACAAAATCCACGGGGGCGACGGGGATGACCGTATTTCCGGCGGCGAAAACCCGGATCAGCTCTTTGGAGACGATGGAGACGATCATCTCGACGTGGGTGATGAGATCTACGGAGAACAAAACGAACTGGCCGTTGGGGGGAATGGAAACGACGCCGTGATCGGTGGGGATGGGGACGACCTCTTGATAGGAGACGGAACATCGTCATCGACCGGTCATGGCAATGATTCCGTTATTGGGAACGCTGGTGATGATTTTATGTTCGGCGGCGGATACGCCGATGAACTGAGCGGTGGCGACGGAGACGATATGCTCTACGGAGATATGGACTATATTTATAACCCATACGGCAGCACCATGCAGATGTCGAGTGTCCAGGGAGACGACACGATTGAAGGTGGCAACGGGCATGACATCATTTACGGCGATGGCGGAGACGACATGCTGTATGGTGACGCTGGCGACGACCTTCTGATCGGTGGGGCCGGTGCGGATATCCTCAACGGTGGAGACGGCATTGACACTGTCGATTACAGTGATTCCTTAGCCGGTATTAGTATTACGTTCTCTCCGGCAGGACATGGAAGCGGCGGGGATGCTCAAGGCGACATCCTGTGGGACATAGAAAACGTGACCGGCTCAGATTATAACGACGAGATTGAAGGAAACTTCGAGGATAATACTCTTCTTGGAGGCAATGGGGACGACAACCTCTCCGGTGGTGACGGCGATGACCAACTTTCTGGCGGCGACGGAGAGGATGAGCTTTATGGAGACGATGGCGATGACGTTCTTTATGTCGATGCCGACGACAAAGTCATTGATGGCGGCGCGGGGACCGATGTCGCTGTAGTTGATGGCTCTTTTGACATGACTCCCTATAACTCAGAAACATTAACCGGCATCGAACAATGGCAAGGCGGCAGCAATAACGACACTATCACTGGGGGTGACGATGCCGATACCGTTTTCGGCCTGGACGGAGATGACGAGCTCTACGGGAACGGAGGGAATGATATCTTGAGTGGTGGTGACGGAAGCGATGAACTTCGTGGCGATGCAGGCAACGATCAACTTCTCGGCGGCGACGGAGTCGACGAACTGTACGGCGGTGCTGGGGACGATATTCTTGTGGCCGATAGCAGCGATACCGTTATTGATGGTGGAGACGGCACCGACACGGTTTATGTCAGCGGCACCTTTGATATCAGTGCCGTTGCGACGTTGCTCGGCATCGAAAAATGGCAAGGCAGTAGCGACGGCGACACCATCACCGGCGACGAAAACGACAATACGATTTACGGCATGGCCGGAGTCGACAAACTGTACGGTGGCGCGGGCGACGATGCGCTGAGTGGTGGTGATGGAGCCGATGAATTGTATGGTGAAGACGGCAACGACATTCTTGCGGTCGACGCCGACGATACCGTTGTTGACGGTGGTGACGGCACGGATATTGGCCTTGTCGATGGTGCCTTCGACATGAGCGCTTCGCACGTCACCGTCACCAGTATCGAACAGTGGCAAGGTGGCAGTAACGACGACACCATCACCGGGGACGCGGACGACAATACCATCTTCGGCATGGATGGAGACGACGTGCTCAACGGCGGCGCGGGGGATGATGACCTGAACGGCGGCGACGGAGCCGATGAGATCAATGGCGGCGATGGCACCGATGCCCTCACCGGCGGAGCCGGAGCCGACGCCCTGGATGGCGGAGCGGGCATCGACATTGCCTACTACAACAATTCGTCCGCGGCGGTCACCGTCGACTTATCCACCGGCACCGGCACTGGAGGCGATGCCGACGGCGATACCCTGGCCAACATCGAAGTCGTGGTTGCCTCCAACAACGCCGACACGCTTATCGGCAACGATTCCGATAATGCATTGTACGGCCAAGGTGGTGACGATGTTATCACCGCCGGAGCTGGATACGATACGCTGGACGGCGATGCAGGGAATGATATCCTGATCGGTGGCGATGGCGGCGACGACCTGATCGGCGGCGATGGCAATGACGAGCTGGACGGCGGCGCGGGTGCTGACGCCCTGGATGGAGGAGCTGGATTCGACACGGCCTACTATGACACGTCTTCGAGCGCCGTCACGGTCAATTTGACAACAGGAAGCGGTACCGGAGGCGACGCCCAAGGCGACACCCTGACCAACATCGAAAACATCGTGGGTTCCGCCTCCGGCGATTCCCTCACCGGAGATGCAGGCAATAATACCATTTACGGTATGGATGGAAACGACATTCTGGAAGGCGCAGCGGGTACCGACTACCTGCAAGGCGGCGATGGAGATGATTATTACGTTTTCGGCACCGGCTCGGGCTACGATGTCGTTATCGAAGACCAAAGCGGTGATCTGGATTTTGCCTATCTGACAGACATCACATCCGTCGGCATCTATAAAGACGGCGATGACCTCCTTGTCGCCGCCAATGATTTTGATGATGTCATGGTTATCCAAGACTTTTATGGAGCGTCTTCATACTCCGTTGAATACTTCTACTTTGCCAGCACAGACAGCATGTATTCAGCAGCAACCATCGCCGGCATCGCTGTAGATATCACCGAATAAAACGAGGCCCAGTTCCCGGATTGTTCCGCCACAATTCGATGGGACATAACACCTGCGCTCTGTGCTCTCGCCCTCTTCACTGGCTGAAATCGTTGTTGACGGGGTCACGAGGCACAGACGCGAACATTCAACAGGGAGTGCTCCTTTTCATGGAAAGGGGTCACAAAAAGGAGCACTCCCTCGTTCTTCCCTTTCCAGGTACTGGAGACACATTATGTATACTCGCATCGACGATCCACTTTGGACACAACAGCATCTCCACCCCCTGTATTGTCCAACCCAGCTCTACACCCAATGGAAAAACAATGGCATTTTCGCCGCGATTATCGAAACAACATTGAATTTGCTCTATCAGACTCCGAATTTTCCCGATAATCCGTCGCGAATTGAACTTTGTCTGAATAAAATTGATTGCGTGCTTGAATATGAAAATATTGGCCATACAGCTGCATTATTTCTCAAAGTTGCTCAGTAAGAGGATAATACAGGCCAGAACGCCAAAACAAGAACACCCCGCCGGACGCATCCGACGGGGTGTTCTTGTTTCAAAAGCGATAGGAGATTATCCGATTGGCGTATTTTCCTGCATACTCCAGACCCCACACGGGCAGGCATTGGCGCAGAAACCGCAACCGATGCACTTGTCCGGATCGGACACCATTTCGAATTCTTTGTTGGCCAGAGCCTTGCGGCTAATGGCCGATTGCGGACAAATATTCTCGCACAAACCGCAGTCGCGACAGGCACCGCAGGAAGAACATTCAGACGCACACTGGTTCAGGTCGTTGAACTCGGTAAGACGCGGATCGAAATATTCCAGCGTCATGCGGCTCACGTCGATCATACACCGCGTATCCGGCTGAGGACGTTTTTCCCGTAAAATGTCATCAATCACCTGTGCAGCCTGACGACCATGGCCAATAGCGTGGGTCAACAGACCGGGGCGCACAATGTCACCGATGGCAAAGACCTTGTTGTCCGTCGTCATGAAGTTGTCGTTGACCACAACATGACCGCGTTCCGTGGCAATGTTTTCCGGCAGGAAATCCAGGTCGGGCTGGTCACCGATGGAGATGATGACCGTATCGGCGGCCAGCAATTCACCGGTTTTGAGCAGCACACCGTCTTTGGTGACTTTATCCGTGTAGCACGGCCAACGGAAGGTGGCACCCACGGCTTCAGCGTCATGTTTTTCCTTCCCGAAGGCGGCCGGTTTCTGGATATCGATCAGTGTGATCTCTTCCGCACCGAATCGAGCGGCTTCCGTGGCCACGTCGCAGCCCACGTTCCCGGCACCGATAATAACAACCTTTTTGCCGACCTTGACGTCTCCGCGTTTAGCGTCTTTGAGGAAGGTCAATGCGGGAACAAGCAGTTCCTTGCCTTCAATAGGGACAATACGCGGTTTTTGTGTTCCCACGGCCAGGACGATGAAATCATAGTCTTCACGAAGAGCCTGAAATTCGTCCTTCGTCATCTTGTTGTTCAGCTTGACGTGAGGCAGGACTTTTTTCACACGCTCCAGTTCAGCCGACAGCACTTCCTTCGGAATACGGCTGTCCGGAATGGCCGAAGCGATTTTCCCCCCGAGGGTTTCAGCCATATCGAAGACCACCGCTTCATGGCCTTTCAAGCGAATCTGCCAGGCAACAGACAGGCCGGACGCGCCACCACCGATGACGGCCACGCGTTTTCCTGACAGTTCCGGCAAATCAGGAACGCGGCTATGCACGCCTTGACGGCCGATTTGGGTGATGTCGATAGGCTGCATATTGCCTTTGCCACGTGTACAACCCTGCATGCACAGGTTGGGGCACAGGTACCCACAGACCGTTGCCGGGAACGGGGTGTAGGCCAGGGCGAGGTCAACGGCTTCGTCAACCAATCCAGCCCGGACAAGACGCCAGCGTTCCTGGACGGGCATGCCGGTGGGGCAGCTCATCTGACAGGGAGGCATATATTTTCTGTTTTCCCATACGGGAACGTAACGACGCATCTCGCCGTTGACGACCAACGGGATGGGTGCACGGTCAATGTCGGTCAAGTCGCCGATAAGACCGCCCTGCCCCAATTCCTTGTCCCACACTTCCGCGCGGAAATCGGACATGGACTTCCGTTTCTTGCCCAGTTTTTCAAAGGGGCTTCGTGCGACAATGAGTTGCCATTCGTCGCGCACGGTCAGCGAGTCCAATATGTCGGACTTGCCGATGGCACTGAGGTAGGTAGCCAGATTGTCGGTGAACCAATTCCAGGTTTCATCGTCAATGGCTTCGCTTTTGGCATCGACTTGCGAAAAGCCCATGTGTTTACCACGGACGAAGATGCGTCCTCCGACCATACCGACACACGGACGATATCCCAACACATTGGCAGCATTCTGGGATTCATATCCACAGACTACGGCCGTCCCCCCGGCCATGAATTCGGCAAAATAGTCGCCGACGGAACCGAGCACCCAAAGTTCAGGGGGATCGAATCGGGGGTTGGTTTTGGTCATGGTCATGCCGCGGGCACCGAGGTTGCCGCCAACAAAAACCTTGCCTTGCGCCATGGCGTTACAGGCACCGTTGGATGCATTGCCATGTACAATAATATTGGCCCCGGCATTCAGCCAGCCGACATCATCGGACACTGGTCCCATGATTTCGATGGTTGTGCCGAAAGCTCCTTTTGACCCAAGCCGTTGTCCCGGTGATCCCGTGACTTTTACGTGAATGGGTTCGTCTTTGGATATCCATAGCCTTCCGCCAATACCATGTTGGCCATAGGCTTCCACTTCGAGTTGACGAGCGCCCTCGAGAACGGCGCGTTGGATGCGCTCCTCAAGGATACGCGATTCAACCCGCCGGCCGTCTTCCTGGCCGCTTAAAAATACGGTTGTGTTCGTAGCCATTATTGTCTCCGGTCTAAACCTTGGCGTGCGTTCCGCGTTTCCCTAGACCACATACTTGATCTGCAGCCGTTCGGCGGCGTGATAGTCGCTGATGCCCAATGCGTCGGACATGCCGATGGGAAGCGACGTGGAACGACCAAGCGGAGCGACAATTTTGCGCAACTCCGCATCGAAGGCCAGGTAGAAATCCACAACGCGCTCAGCCACTTTCTCCGGATCGAGCCGACGATAAATACGGGGATCCTGGGAGGTGATGCCTTTCGGGCAAACGCCGATGTTACAGACATTACAACGGTCTGCCTCGGAACCAAGGCAACCGGCACCGGCCTGCATAACGTACTTGCCGACCTGAACCACACTCGCGCCGAGCATAATGAGCGCGGCAGCATTGGCGGCAAGGTTGCCATTTTTGCCGATACCCCCGCCAGCGATAAGCGGAATCTCGTTTTGACGACCAACTTTAACGAGGTTCTGATAACAATCGCGCAGGTTGCTGGCGATGGGATACCCCATGTGGTTCATCGAAACGTTGTAAGCCGCGCCCGTGCCACCATCTTCGCCGTCGATAGCAAGACCAGCGGCATAGGGGTTGCGTACGAGGTTGTTCAATACGGCAAGCGAGGTCGAAGACGCCGAAATTTTCGGGTACACCGGGACACGGAATCCCCAGGCCATGCTCATGGACTGGATCATCTTGGCAACGGATTCCTCAATGGAATACTGCGTCTGGTGGGTCGGTGGGCTCGGCAGGCTCACCCCGGTGGGAACACCGCGAATGGCCGCAATAAGCTTGTTCACCTTATACCACATGAGCAAGCCACCATCACCGGGTTTTGCGCCCTGACCATATTTGATTTCAATGGCGCAGGGATCTTCCTTCATATCCGGAATGGCATGGATGATTTCGTCCCAGCCGAAGTAGCCGCTGGCGATCTGCAAAATGACATATTTGAGAAATCGTGACCGCAACAAACGCGGTGGGCATCCGCCTTCACCAGAGCAGATGCGTACCGGCATGCCCATTTCCTCGTTGAGGTAGGCAACGCCCATCTGCAAGCCTTCCCACATGTTGGGAGAAAGCGCGCCAAAGCTCATGGAGCCGATGACAAGCGGATAAATTTCACGAACCGGCGGTGTCCATTCGTGTTCCTGAAAGGACTTGAGACCTTCTTCAGGCGGCATGACTCGACCAAGCAAAGTACGCATTTCAAATTCGTGACGTCCAGCGTCCAACGCCGGGTCGGTCAACATGGAAATACGGATGAACTTCATCTGGTCAAGCAGGCTTTCTCCGGTATTGCGTCGACCACCGCGTGTTCTGGGCTGCCCTCCCCGGTTATTCTGAAACTTCAATGTGGTGGAATGCGTTTCAAGTTGGGGCTTGATGGCATTGTTGGGGCAGACCATATTGCACATTCCACAACCGATGCAGGCATAGGCCGGGTCAGTGCGTTGACGGATACCGTAATAGACCGAAATCTCATTGCGTGCCTTGTCGCGCAGAGCGGCCGGCGTCACAATTTTACGTTTTCGGAAAACGCCGAGTTCAATGGCGCTGACCGGACAGACCGATGTGCAGCGCCCGCACAACGTGCAGGTATGGATATCCCAGTCCACCTGCCAAGGCAGGTCTTTGACGCTTAGTGTGGACGGGGTAATGGGTCGATCTGGCTGCATATCGTAACCTCCCGACAGTCAGGGCCAACGACTGCCGTATCAAGATGCATGGGTTGAAAATCTTTGCTCGCGTCGCGATCCGGAATGGCCGCATTGAGTCCACAGATTTCGGAAGAAAAGGCAAATATACCCGGTTTTCCTCCGACGACGCCGGGACGCAGCTTCTTGCGGTCCTGCACCATGAACATGGAACCGCCCGGCAAACAGCCAATAATGCAGTTGGGGCCGTCGATGATCATTTTCCGACACGTACGCTTCAGATTCACCAAGAAGTCGCGATCCGGATGGACATCAAGCTCTCCCCCAGTCAGAGGAGTGATGATGTGCTTGTAATACGGAATCTCGAACCCGAGGCGCTTTGTGGTGTAATGGCAAATGTGGGTAAACACTTCCGAGTCAGACTGATAGCCTTCGTATCCATCGACGCCACGCGACTGGAGATATTCCCGAATGGGAACGAAAGCCGTGTTTTCCCCATTGGTCATCGTGCAGATGCCTTGGATGAAAAAGGGGTGACAGGCATACAGGTTGATGGCGTAGTTCGTGTTTTGTCGTCCCTGGGCCAAAATTCTGCGCGCGTGCAAATCTTCGCGATCAAGCTGGAGATACTCGCCAATGGCAAGAGGATCGCCAACTTCTTTAATCATGACAGTATCGGGCCAGAACGAGAAGACCATCATGTCACCTTCGGCTTCGCCCATACGGCGCAAATCAAGGCGCATCATCGTCAATCGACGTTCTCTTTCTTGTTCAGGAAAATCCGCCCACTGTTTTGGTGGGTCATACGCCCGAGCGAGGTACTTTCCTCGCACAGGAGTTCCTTCTGGCGGAGCTCCATTCGGTGCGATCAAAACGCTGTGCTTGGGATGAAATCCCAAGTCCATGGTGTATTGATCAAGTCGGCGTAGTCCGGACTCCGTAAAGATGCCGGACAAAATAGGACATTCTTGCATACCCTCAAAAGGGCCACCTAAACCGTTCAGGTACAATCCCACGCCCGAACCGTCGTGCCCCTCTTTCATCACGTTGAGGGCTTCGATGGCGCGCATGGGGGAAACCGGGTCACGGCTGGTGAGCGAAAACAAACGGCACATGGTCAATATTCCCCCGGAATGAATTTACGGCGAGATTACGCCGGATGAATTTCTTAATGGTAAAACCGCGGCAAAGTCAAAGAGAGAGGAGAAGTTTACAAAATTGGCAATTATGAATACAAAGTTATTTCAACATATTACACCACTTCACCCAAAACAACTCGAAACCAAGGCAAACCAAAAAAGTCATATATTTCAATAAATTATAAAAATAACAAACAAAATTTCATTTTTGTTGCATCATCAAAAACAGTGAACAGTGTTCACTCTGTTTTTTTCAAAAACGGCAAGCCGCTCACACGAAGGTGAGCG
Source organism: Desulfovibrio inopinatus DSM 10711 (assembly GCF_000429305.1). NCBI lineage: Bacteria > Pseudomonadati > Thermodesulfobacteriota > Desulfovibrionia > Desulfovibrionales > Desulfovibrionaceae > Desulfovibrio > Desulfovibrio inopinatus. Next base: position 25,033 of record NZ_KE386880.1, on the reverse strand, counting down.
GCTTGCCGTTCATACATCAAATGGAGCGCAACGACAGGGGCTAATGCCCAGATCGTCCCGATGTCGACATGAGATGAATCTCATGGGGATCAAGAATCAACACGACGCTGCCGTCACCCATGATTGTTGCACCGGAAACACCGCGAAGATCAAAGTCACTCAAGTATTCGCCAAGTGGCTTAATAACAATTTCCTGACGTTCGAGCAGGCGATCGACAATAACGCCGATGCGACGCTCACCATCTTGTAGAATGACGATCGGCACTATTTCGCGATTATCTTCCTCGTCCATAGATAAGTCGAGAACCTCACGCATTTCGACAATACCAAGAACATCGCCGCGCAGTGTGACAGCTTTGCGTTTATTCACCTCGGTCATGCGACGCACTTCGATCTTTGTCGTTTCCGATACGGCATCAAGCGGAATGGCATACGTGTCGCCAGCAACCACAACCATAAGTGCATCGATAATGGCCAGGGTCAACGGGAGGGTCAGGGTAAATTTTGTTCCCTTGCCGACTTCGCTGACAACGTTGACCGTGCCTTTAAGATTTTTGATATTGGTACGCACGACGTCCATGCCGACCCCGCGTCCGGAAATATCCGTAATCTTTTCAGCAGAGGAAAAACCCGGTGCAAAAATCAGATCAATAGCATCGCGGTCATCCATGGATTTTGCTTCATCCGGCGTAATGACACCTTTTTTAACGGCCACTTCGCGGATGACAGTCGGGTCAATGCCCTTGCCGTCGTCTTCGACTTCAATCGCCACGGAATTGCCGCGATGGTATGCACGCAACCATACTTGACCGACAGAATTTTTGCCCGTTTCCACCCGAACGTCTTCGGTTTCCAGCCCATGATCCATGCTATTGCGGATAAGGTGGACCAAGGGATCTCCGATAACCTCGACAACGCTCTTATCGAGTTCGGTCTCTTCCCCTTCCATGACAAGGTTGACGGCCTTTCCACTTTTGCGGCTCAGGTCACGTACCAATCGGGGAAACCGTGAAAAAACGGTCGACACAGGCACCATGCGCACTTTCATGATGGTATCTTGCAGATCATCGGAGATGCGTGCCATGGCGTAGGTTGTTTCGGTAAGCTGTTGCGCGATGGACTGCACGTCCTGCTTGCCCTCTTCAAGGGAACGGGCCAGCATGGAGTAGCGGTTCCGGTTGATGATAAGCTCGCCGATGAGGTTCATCAGGTGATCAAGCTTTTCGTGGTCGACACGAATTGTCGCCGAAACTTTCGGCTTATTGTCGGCGGCGGTTTTGGCTGTAGCGGCCGGTTGCGCAGCCGCTTTTTGCGGAGCCACCGGCTCGGCGGCGGGTTTTGCAGCCGGCTTGGGAACGGGTGCTGGTTTGGGCTCTTCTTTCGGCTCAGGGGCGGGCGCTGGTGTAGTCGTCTGAGGAGCGGGTTCCGTCGCGGCTTGAACCGACGCAACGGGCTCTTCCGAAGCAGCCTCATCCGATTCAGTCTCGTCTTTCGATGAAGCGACTACTGGCTTGATTTCGCCCAACACCTTTTTAATCATATCACCCAAGATGGAACATTCCTGCGACAGGATATCCACCATAAGTTCAAACGAAATATCGGATTTCCGCGCCTGATCCACGAGACCAGCCGTACGTTCCGCCATTACTTTGAGATCGTCAAACCCCATGTAGCCAGCAGAATTCTGGACTGAAACCAAAGACCGGTAAAGGCCGTCGGCAAAGTCTTTGTTATCGGGATCTTTGCGAAGACCATCCAACGCAATATCAATATTATTGACTTGCTGCTGAACCGTTTGCTCAAAGACAACCACATCTTCGGGATCGATGCCATCGTCTTCCATGGCAACATCGACTTCTTTCGTCTCAGGCTCTGGCTGGGACTCTTTGGCAGGCTCCTGTTCAGGCTGTGCACCGCCGTTACGCATTAGCGGATCAACGCGGCCTTTCTCCCCTGCCTCGGACAACAGGTTGACCAGCTCATCAATTTTAACGGGCGCAGCCGTGCCGGATTTCTGATCAACATGACTAATGATGAACTCAAGCGAATCCACGACGGCCAACAGGAGATCAATCATCGCATGCGATGTCTGCATCTCCTTTTTCCGCACTTTATTGAGAAGTGTTTCGGCCTCATGCGTGAGTGAGTTCAGTTCCTTGTGACCGATAATACCGCTATTGCCTTTCAAATTATGAAAATAGCGAAAAATATCGTTAACAAGCTCTCCATCAGCGGCATTAGGATCATTTTCGAGCTCAACAAGCGAACTGTTCAGATTTTCAATGATCTCATTGGCCTCTTCCAAAAAGTCGGCTAAATGTCCTTCTCCGATGGCGGTCAATGGATAGGGCTCGCCTGTCACCTGAGGAGGACTCACAACATCTTGAAAGGAACCATTACTCTCGGTCGGTGAAGCTTTCGTTGGTGCGACATCCTGCTCTGGAGACGATGACGATGTCCCCTCTGACATCGCTTCGACTTCCGGGGCTGGAGTACTCTCGGCCGCCGGAACCGGTGTTCCAGATAAAATACCTTCGATACGAGCAATAATAGGCCCCGTATCGACTTCTCCTTCGGACCCCTCAACCTCGAGATTATCAATCATAACCCGTAAGGCATCGGTCGCGGCGAGAATGACATCCATAATCTCGGTCGTGACATCGATATTACCCTTTCGGAGTTCGTCGAGAATATTCTCGGCTTTGTGTGCTAGCCCATTGATGCTATTGAGTCCCAAAAACCCGGACGCCCCTTTCAGGGAATGCATGGGACGAAAGATTTCATTGAGAAGCCCAAGATTTGAGGGAGTTTTTTCAAGCTCCAATAAATTGGGCTCAATGGTTTCTAAATGTTCTTTGGCTTCAACAATGAAGTCAGCAAATAATTCCGGATCCATGAACTCTTGGCTCATCTCTCACCTCGTTGGCATAAAAACACAGCCCAACTTGCCCTGTAATGAAAAACGTACGTCTCTACCCCAAAAGCATTTTGACGTTGCGAACCATTTTTTCGGGTTGCGCTGGTTTTACCATATACAAATTCGCCCCAATGCTCAGTCCAGTTTGGATGTCTTTTTCCTGACCTTCCGTTGACAAGACGACAATAGGGATGTCTCGATAGGCTTCTTGTTCCCGCACGTTTTTGATGAACGTGAAACCGTCCATGCGCGGCATGTTGATATCTGATATGATCAGATCGATTTTGTCCGCCGAATATAATTTTTCCAGTCCATCCAGTCCATCCTCAGCTGCAATCACCTTGAATCCTTCCTTTTTCATGATGAATGCAACGAGGTTTCGAACGGTTTTCGAGTCGTCCACGATTAGAATATGTTTTGCCACAATTCCCCCCTTAACGATTCAGGACTGCGCTGATGAGGCTCCCTACGGAGACGATTTTTATCAAATTGTTTTCATGCTTGAGAAGACCTGACAAGTAGTTTGCCGCGACACCGACACTTGATTCAATTCCCCACTCGATATTCTCGGCATGGGCGCGGTGCATTGTGGCAATACTTCGTACCATAAGTCCTATTTGCAAGTCTTGACGTTTACAGACGACAATAAACCGCGAAGGACCGTCATCTTTCCCGGGTCGAACACCAAGCATAGAGGCAAGATCAACGATAGGTGTCACTCGGCCACGCAGATTGATGATGCCTACAACAAATGGCGGCGCTTTTGGAAGCTTTGTCGCCTCAATACGTCGAATGACTTCCTGCACATCATAAATGGGTACAGCAAATTCCTGTTCAGACAAATAAAAACTGACAAGCTGAACATCCTTCCCCGCTGCGATCAACGTCTCAATATCATTCTCATCCGGCTTCTTAACGGAGTCAGCAACCTCGGGTTGTTCCAGACTTGCGGCTGATTCTTCTGCCAGCTCCTGCGCAGAGGGCGCAGATGTCTCGCTCGATTGAGGACTAAAACCGGCGACGGATTCCACATGAGCCGGTTTCATCAAGCCTTTGTCTTTCAGATCCTCCTGCCATTCCGTACCGACATACTTTTCCAGAAAAGCGGCTTCCGAAGCCGTCACGTTGTTCGATGTTGCATTTTCAGGAGCCAAAACGGTCTCTTCAAGATATTTTTCAAGTGATTTCATTCTGATACAATCTCTTTTGCAAGTTCCATATACGCTTTGGCCCCTTTCGATGACGGCGCAATATCATAAACAACTTTGCCTCTTGCACTCGCTTCGCGAAACTTGGTGTCGAGTCCAATAATGGACTTAAACAATTTATCGCCCAATTTACGTCGAAGCAAACTCACCACACGGAGGCAGGCGCTGGCACGCCGATCAAACATCGTTGCGAGGGCTTTGTACTTCAGGGGGTGTCCTAACACCTTGTTGAGCATGACAATCGTGTCGAAAATGAGCCGGAGTCCATGCAGCGCAAGAAAATCAGTTTGAATTGGAATTATGAGTAAGTCCGAGGCCACAATAGCATTGACCAGAAGAACCCCCATATGCGGTGGACAGTCGACAACAATATAGTCGTATTCGGTATCAAGATGCTCAAAGGCCTGTTTGAGAACAATCCCTTTGTTCTTGCGTTCGCGCAACTCAATATCAAGCTCGGTCAATCGGATACTGCTCGCGACGAAATCGAACCGCATATTTCCGGGAGAAGCCTTCAAGATACAATCTTTCCAGCTTTGGCTGTCGACTTCTTCCTTTATCATGATGTCGTACATGGAGGACGTCACAGCTTCAGGGAAAATCCCCATATGAACGGACGCACAGCCATGCGGATCGAGATCAATAACCAAGACGCTCTTCCCCAAGAGCGTCAGAGCCGCGCCCAAGGAAAGGGTCGTTGTGGTCTTCCCCACCCCTCCCTTTTGGTTGGCTATGGCGAGTACGCGTACACTCACATGCGCTTCCTGTTTAAATTCATCCCGAATCGGTAAAATGTCTTATCCATGGCCTGCAACGTGCTATGTACCGCAAACTCCCCTACCATAGATAAAAACATTATCCTTCCTTGGTATAGACAATTGCTCCGGGATAATGCTTCGGTTTAAACGTACGCGAAATATTGTGTAGCGATTCCGAATGCCCGATAAGCAGATTCCCTCCTGGCAACAGGTTGTCGTAAAATGCGTTGATGACACTTTTTTTCATGTCGTCATCAAAATAAATGATGACATTGCGGCAAAATACAATTTGGGAACGCTCGACCCGTTTAAGCTGTAAACGATCACTCAGGTTGATTTGTCCAAACGACACCAGGCGTTTGACTTCGGATTTGAGCTTATACTGCTTGTCTTCTTTCTCGAAATACCGCCCAATGATTTCTTTCGGTGTGGTTCGCAAGGCATATTCGCTATAATAGCCTCGCCGTGCTGTAGCTAAAACAGCTTCCGAAAGATCGTTAGCCGTAATTTTGATATCCCAGGAGCGCAATTCAGTTCGCAATACCTCATGCAGGATAATGGCGATTGTGTACGGCTCTTCGCCTGTTGAGCAACCTGCTGACCAAATGCGAAGACGTTTGCTTCGCGATTTCCGCAATCCATCAAGAATGTCTTTCAGCACATAATCCTGAAAAACTTTCAATTGCGGCGGATTGCGATAAAAACTCGTTTCATTGGTTGTGATAACTTCAAACAACCGATTGAGTTCGCGCTTTCGACCAGGATCGTATTGCAAATAATAATGGTATTCGGAAAATGTCTTCAGGTTGAGTTCTTTGAGCCGACTCACAAGACGATTTTCCAACAAGTATTTTCTGTTATCCGCAATATAAATCCCGCTTTGCGAATAAATAAAATCCCGCAATTGTGCAAAGTCCTGATCACTGATCTTGAGCTGCTTGCCCAGGGATATGGTCTTTGAAAAAAGAGACGACATTTATGCCCCCATCCCTTTGTCTTCCTGGATTCGAGCTATTGCATCCTCGGCGGCGTCCGAAAGCTCTGGATCATCTTTGCCGACAAGATCCAACAGCGCCCGAAAGGCTGATTCTCCACCGATATTTCCCAAAGTCTCAACGACTTTGAGCGCAAGAAGTTTGTTTTCATCTTCCAGCAACCCAATAAGTCGAGGTACGGCTTCCCCCGCTTCCTGAACAGCGAGGGCTTCCATGGCACGTATTTTCACCCAATCATCCGGATCTTCGAGTGCCTGCACAAGGTACTGTATTGCTTGACCAAGTGAGCATTGTCCGATTTTGTCCACAACCGCGAGACGAACATCCCGGTTTTCATCATACAACCGATCGAGAACGAGATTCATCGCCTCTTCGCTATCGGGGCACGCATCGGCAATAGCTTCCAAAGCAATTTTGCGAATATCGGGAATCTCATCTCCAAGCGCGGCTTTGAGTTCGTCCATATTTTCTTTAGCCCCAAGCTTGCCCAGGGCATAGACCGCCATAAGCCGAGATAACGGATCTTCGCTTCCAAAAAGCGCACGAAACCGCTCGACCATGTCAGGGCCATCAATCGCAACGCATGCTTCCAAAGCTGCTTCTTTCACTTCATCTTCAGGGTGTTCGAGCATACTGTAGACGATTTGTCCGTTGTCGGAGGAACGCATCTTCTCGCCAACAAATGCCAACGCGGTTTTGATCGTATCCGGATCGGTATCAAGAGAAAGCAGATTGGAAAAAAAGGCGATGGAGTCTTCACCGCCAACCTTGTAGAGTGCGGCTGCGATGACACGTTTTACTTCGAGATCGTTCTCTTCGAACGATTCCATCAATAGCTGTGGTACTGTGGGCTCATCAAGACGAGAAAGGACTTCAATGGCAACCATGGCGCGTTGCTGGTCATGCGTTTTCAGAGCTTCTTCCAGTGCCGGAGTCAAACCGATCATGGTCAGAGAAAGGATACTGCGTTCAATTCGCTCGCTTTCCAATTCCGCATTCATCACGGCGGCAAGACGAAGCACTGCAGCGGAGGCTTTCTCTCCTCCCACAAAGCCCAATCCATCAATTGCGGCATCTTGAATTTCCGTATCTTCATCGGATAACGCAACGAGAAGATATTCACGAAATTTTTCACGCTCGGCCAAGGAAAGTAGTTTGAGCGACTTCCCTCCCATAATTTTGACCACAGCCTCAACAATTTTATTCCGAAGCGCCGTAGGCGATTCGTCAAGCTTGCGGATAAGCATCGTCACGGCTTTGATATTGCCGATTTCGCCCAAGGCCTCCACAATCATCGACGCAACCAAATCGGTACACGATGATAAGGATGTCACGAGGGCACTGACAGATGATTCATCACGAATCTTGGAAATGGCTTCAATGACCGCAAACTGAACCCACTCTTCGTCTTTGAGTGCCTTGTTCAAGCATTTGGCGGCTTGCGGCAAGGCCAGTTCCCCCAGACTGACGGCAGCCTGATAGCGGACATTCACTTCCGGGTCGTGCAACAAGGCATGACAGAGGGGCTCCACGGCAAGCAAATTTTCTGTTGACCCCAAAATATCCGATGCAAAAATACGAACATCCGGGTCGTCGTCATGTAATAACTTGACGAGAGACGGCAGATCCTGAACACCGACCTCTCGAAGAATATCCATAGATAAGTTTCGTGTCGGCGGATCGTCTGATCGCAAAAGAGGGGTCACGGCATCGACGACATCTTTCCCGCCGATTCGACGCAAGGCGAGGTCAACGGCTTCCTGGATGCCAAGATTCTCACTTTCCAGTAGTGTCGCTAAAATGGGAACGGTTTCAATACATTTCTCTTCGCCGGCTACGAATGCAGCTTCGCGAACCTCTTCTACGTTGTCGCTTTTGAGGTGGAGAAGCACTTCTTTGCAATCCGACATGTCATCCCCCGTTTCGTGATCCTTGGGTATCGTAAAAAAAAGGTGTACGTCCCGCTATACACGTTCACCATATCCTGGCCTGCTTATAGTTACTACCGTACCTGATGGTGTATTGAAATAGCAATACTGTTCCCAGCATGAATTGCATAATACTGACATACCAGGGCGGTCAGGACCATCTTACGTATATATTGATGACATTATGGCGTCCGACATGTCATCAATGTCGAGAATTTCGTCGGCATATCCTGCATCGACAATAGCTTTTGGCATACCATACACAACGCTCGATGCATCGTTTTGCGCCAAGGCTTTTCCGCCTTTCTCTTTCAATACGCCGACACCTTCCATGCCGTCATTTCCCATGCCAGTCAAAATAACCCCAAGTGCACGTCGTCCGACAGCAAGAGCTACAGACTCCATCAGCACGTTTGCCGATGGCTTATACAATGCCTCTTTCGGTTCATCTGACACGTCGACATCAAGACGGCTGACGCGTTGCGTTAATCGAAGATGACGACCACCGGGAGCAATATACGCTGTGCCCGGCATAAAACGTTCTCCGTGTTCGGCTTCCTTCACGTGGATATTACACACGCCGTCGAGACGTTTGGCAAAGGGGCCAGTAAACGCGGCCGGCATGTGTTGCGCGATCAATATCCCGGCGGGAAAATCGGCAGGGAATGCAGATAATACTTTTTGAACGGCCGGCGGTCCCCCCGTCGATACACCAATAGCAATAACATCTCGAATCACTCGCCCAGTCGGCCTTGTACTCAGTCGCTTCGGCGCTGCCACAGATTCTCTTCCCAGAGCAGACGATGCTGTCCGGCTTGTGGTTGCGGGTCGGCGCAAGGACAACGGTGGCCTGAATTTGCGTTTCGCAATGAGCTTGACCTTGGCGCGCAGATCGTCTTCAATTTTGATAATATCTAATGATACTTTGGAAAGCTGCTTGGGAATAAAATCAACAGCCCCAAGTTCCATGGCTTTCAGCGTTGCTTCAGCCCCTTCCGTAGTGAGGGAACTCACCATAAGAACGGGTTTGGGCATTTCCATCATAATATGACGAAGTGCAGTCAATCCATCCATGCGTGGCATCTCAATATCGAGCGTCACCACATCGGGATTGTGCTTTCGGATCAATTCCAGACCTTCCTCACCATTCCTCCCCACAGCGACAACTTTAATGTCGGGGTCTTTGTCCAGCATGGTGCTGATAGCTTTGCGCATAAATGCCGAATCATCGACGACTACAACGTGAATCACCCCATATCTCCTTTTTGTCCCGAGACCTCAACTTCACACACAATACCGAGAAGCTCGTCCCGGACAATCACATCCAAAATCAGTCCTCCCCATGAACTCGCCTGTGGTAGACAAAAAATCAAGAGCAATCCACCGATAAAGATAACAGAAGAGAAAAAAGCTGTCGTCAGGTGTAAAAAAAGAAATTCATGATGACAACTCCCAAATTAATACTTGCCTTTTTCTAAAAAGTCCGTAAAAGATCTCTTCTCGACGCTACGGGATGTAGCTCAGCTTGGCTAGAGCGCTGCGTTCGGGACGCAGAGGCCGGAGGTTCGAATCCTCTCATCCCGACCATAAAATTCAAAGGGCTTACGATTGAAAAATCGTAGGCCCTTTTTTCGTGGGATGCCCTCCTCCCCTAGCCCGCATATAGAAACTCGTTGTCACGCTATCCGCACAGCACTTTTACCCGTAGCCGGTAATTCTTATAGTTATCCCCGCGCACCCCGCGCTAGAAAATTTTGCACACCACGTGCGAAAAAAACACTCTCTAGTAGCCCCGCTCCACCTACACATCCTCCATGCCCACAAACTCCGGTAGTGTTTTGAGATGCACATACGATTGCGCGACAATATCGCCCACATTATCCCCCACAGTCATCGGGAATGGAAACGCAACCGGGACGCACAGCACCCCCACGGCGTCGCCCTCATCATCCAGTGCTGTAATTTGTAACCTATCGATATACCCTACGAATTTTGGCGTAGCATTTGACCGCTCGACACTGGGCGAAAGGACACGAATCAGG
>NZ_KE386880.1:11334-12711 GCF_000429305.1 Desulfovibrio inopinatus DSM 10711 | reverse complement strand
GCCTCCTGTGCCGCATAAAGGCCCAACGGCCACGATATCCCAACCACAGCCGACGTATCGACGGGCTCATCAAGCAAGGCATAATCCTCTAAAAGCCGGGTAACGATACCGGCAGGTGAATCCACATAGCCCCCGACATTATCGCCTCGGACATCGGCCGTAATCTGGCCAACCGGCGACGATCCGAGACGCAAAAGCCCCTCAGCCAAACACGTGTCGTACGTGCCCGGTGTCGGCGAGGCGGCTTGTAAAGCAGCGGCATCGGCGTAATTTGAGCCAGCCCCCAAGGCCACGCCCTTGTCGTAGACCGCATCCAGGGCTTGTATGCTCCGCCAGTGGACTTGATAAATGAGCTTTTGACTATTGACGAGCACCGGCGAGATATTGCGGCAAATGCCGAGCGCCACCGGCTTGGGCTTATCTTGCAGCGTCTCATCGCCCTCAATACCTTCGGGAGCCACATTATCCCCAGCGTATTGCGCTTGATACAAATCGACTTCAAAGAGCTTATGGCGTTCAACCACCCGAATCTCAATGCCATCATCCGAGGCATCCACGCGATCCACCAGCCCCGACCAAAATGGCGACACATCAGCCTGCGCTTGCCCCTCATCACACAAAAAGACTTGCACGGCCCGCCCGGCGAACGCATACTCATGCAGCAGATACGACAGCGCGCCGTCCTCATTGCCCAGCTCGATAGCACCAAGACTCGACCGAACCACGCCCCCTAACCGATCCCCATCCCAGGCCTCGACAGCATGGGAAAGTGGGGAGCGCAAACGCGGAACAAAAAACGTATTGGCCGGTGTATCATCGGGCCGTGATGTCCAGCCCAGGCCGTTGGTGTAGTAAAAATCGACCTCGACGCCGTCGGCCAGCCGGTAGCCCGTAAGGATGACGCGGGAAATCATTGCACGGCTCGCGATATTTTGGATTCGATGCGCGAGACATTTGTGGCCAATTGTTTGAATTTATCATCCCGATCACCATCTTTGCGGGCTTTATCGGCCAGCAAGCGCAAAATTTTCTCCAGTATTTTTTCCGAGCGCTTATTATCCGTAATATCCCCCAGCGCCATGAGCGCCCGAGCCAATTGGCTATCATTATATACCCGACCGGGCTCTTGGAATTGATACAGCTCCACGCCGCGCTCGCCCACAATGCTGAAAGGACTTTTTTGATCCGTCCGGCCCCCATCGGCGTATTGCTTGATTTGCAACATAGGCCATTTCAGGATGTCGTGTTGTCGATCAAATTGCTTTTGGATGCCAACCCACGTTTGCCGCACAGCATCCACCATCCAGGTGCGCTCGGTATTTTGCATGTAATTTCGGACATGCTGAGCATTGACAGATGCACTATCAATGCGATCCC
>NZ_KE386880.1:7755-11324 GCF_000429305.1 Desulfovibrio inopinatus DSM 10711 | reverse complement strand
GCAGCACGCTCCGGAGCAACACGCACCTCGCAAAATCGACGCGGCGTTTGGAAAAAATCAAGTGCCCAGACGGCCACGGCATCGGCATGTGTACGGCTATCCAACGCCGTATCGAACGCCAACTCCTGCGATGTTGGCCACACATCCTTTATAGCGGCATCCTCGGCCGTGGCCGTGCGCCACTCCTCCTCCAGCCAGCCCCGACGCGCATCTGAAACCGCGCCAGCCGGCTCGATCCCGGGAGACCAGTTGCGCTGATAATTTGTTTTGATTGAAAAGGGAGGGAGTGTGCCCGAACCATACTGGCAGGATGTGTATAATCGCTCATCAAACGTGGCCACGGCCGTGGCAACCGGCTCCGCGATCCGTCGCAAGACCGCTCCGGACTCAGCCAGCTCGATAAAGATACCTAAGCCATACAGCAATTGATCCAGGGCTTGGCCTACCGTCGCCTCCTGTGCTGCATAGAGCCCCAACGGCCACGATATCCCGGCCACGGCCGACGTATCGACGGGCTCATCAAGCAAGGCATAATCCTCTAAAAGCCGGGTAACGATACCGGCAGGTGAATCCACATAGCCCCCGACATTATCGCCTCGGACATCGGCCGTAATCTGGCCAACCGGCGACGATCCGAGACGCAAAAGCCCCTCAGCCAAACACGTGTCGTACGTGCCCGGTGTCGGCGAGGCGGCTTGTAAAGCAGCGGCATCGGCGTAATTTGAGCCAGCCCCCAAGGCCACGCCCTTGTCGTAGACCGCATCAAGCGCCTCGATACTCCGCCAATGGACCTGATAAATGAGCTTTTGACTATTGACGAGCACCGGCGAGACATTGCGACAAATGCCGAGCGCCACCGGCTTGGGCTTATCTTGCAACGACTCATCACCCTCTATCCCTTCTGGGGCCACATTATCGCCAGCGTATGTGGATTGATAGAGATCGACCTCGAACAATTTGTGCCGGTTGGCCACCCGAATCTCAATACCATCATCCGAGGCATCAACACGCTCGATCAACCCCGACCAAAACGGCGACAAATCAGCCTGTACCTGCCCCTCATCACACAAAAACACCAGCACGGCCCGACCGGCAAAAGCGTAATCGTGAAGCAGATACGACAACGCGCCATCCTCGTTGCCCAGCTCGATAGCGCCCAAGCTGCTCCGGACCACGCCCCCCAGCCGATCACCATCCCACGCCTCGACAGCATGGGAAAGTGGGGATCGCAGACGAGGTATGAAAAACGTATTGGCAGGCGTATCATCGGGCCGCGATGTCCAGCCCAGGCCCGACGTGAAAAAGCAATCAATCTCCACGCCGTCGGCCAACCGGTAGCCCGTAAGAATCACGCGGGAAATCATGGCATGGCCCTCGAAATCTTCGACTCGATGCGCGAGACAGCCTTATATAAATCCTTACGCATATCGTCCCGATCACCATCTTTGCGGGCTTTATCGGCCAGCAACCGCAGAATTTTTTCCAAGATTTTTTCACTGCGCTTGTTGTCGGTGATATTCCCCAACGCCATGAGCGCCCGAGCTAACTGGCTATCATTATATACCCGACCGGGCTCACGAAATTGATACAGCTCCACGCCGCGCTCGCCCACAATGCTGAAAGGACTTTTTTGATCCGTCCGGCCGCCATCGGCAAAATGTTGTAAGCCAATATCTGGCCAGCCAGATTTATTATGGTGTTCGATCAGGATACGCTGCACCCCTCTCCACACTTGCCGCACAGCATCCACCATCCAGGTGCGCTCGGTATTTTGCATGTAATTTCGGATATGGCCCACATCGGATCGCGCGTTGTCGATACGATCCCACCATACCCCAAGATCGGGGTACGCCCACTTATCCCGAGCGGCTTGCGCGGCCTTGCGGGCCTCCCAGGCATGCCCCTCGGTACGGTCCAAATATCCTAAGACACCCTCCCAATCCCCATACATCCGATCAATTTGCTGGACCCAATTGCCCGTCACCGGCACGGCAATGGGATCAGGCCGTTGGCCCATCTCGGTGAGCACATCATCAAGCATCCGCTGTATCTCTGCATCGGTAATACCTTCACCACTCGCAAATGCCCGCCAGACCTTATATGTCGCGTCGGCCAAATCGCGGGCTTTTTTGGCAGCATCAGCCGATTGCTGCGCACTCGCCAAAGATTGCTCCCAGCCTTGCTCCTGCAACCAATCTTCGTTGATCTCAATCTCTGTTTTGATGGTGTCGATTTCTGAAATCGTAGAAATAAACGGATCGAGCGCATCTTTCAGCTCACCAATTTTATTTCCAAAATCCGAGATATTTGAACCAAAGTCCTCGGCCAGCGTATTGCCATCCAGCGCCGCAACGTAGGAGCCAAACGATGCCGCCCCCATATCAAAGGCTCGCATTGTACCGCCCATCATCACGACAGCCCCGGAAAACTGCCCCGTGCTCCCCGCAAACGATGCCGCCTCGACAGAGAGATCAACGGCATCCTGCATGGCCTGCAACGTTTTTTCCGGAATTTCGATATTGCGGGACTCCATAGCCGAAACCACATCATTGTAGGCCGTGGTGAGGTTGTGCAACTCGCCATTTTTATCTTCTGCGGCCCCCTGAATTCCAGATAAATAAGCACTGGCAGCTTCATCTAACGACACGGGGTTTTTCAGTTTTTCCAAAATTTCCGGGTTGATTTTTCCGAACTCAACAATTTGCCCCGTAAGGCTATTGATGGCTGTATTCGTGCCGCCGGATATCCGCTCCCACTCAACGGAAACCGCCCCCGGAATAGCACCGGCAGCCTTTTGCACTTCCGCCAAAGCGGCAATCTCATCCGTGCTCAATTGACCCAATTTTGCGGACATCGCATCGCCTGAACTCCAGACCACCGAGCCCACGCCCTCCAGCGCCTGGGCTTGAGCATCGTTGAGCTGGCCCATGAGCACACGGGCTTGCCCCTGTTCATCAATCGTAATTTTGCCCAGCTCGTTGAGCGCCGTAATCTGATCTTGCGAAAGCCCCTCGACCGAGGAAAACAATTGATTGCCCTCAACCACGACATCATGCACCCGTGCAAATTCGGCCACTTCCGCCGCCGACATGGCGGACAACTCGGACAACTCTTTACCGGATTGATCAAAAATAGCAGCCCGCACGCCATCCGTTGCAGAGGCTGATATCCGCTCCCACTCAACGGAAACCGCACCGGGAATATCGCCGGCCGCAGCTTGCACAGCCGCCAAGGCCTCGATTTCACTGGCGCTCAACTGCCCGAGCTTGGCATTCATCGCATCGCCCGACGCCCATACAACCGAGCCCACGCTCTCCAACGCCAACGCTTGGGCCTCGTTGAGTTGGCTCATGAGCACTCTGGCTTGCCCTTGTTCATCAATCGTGATGCGGCCCAGCTCATTGAGCGCCGTGATTTGATCCTGGCTCAATCCCTCGACCGAAGAGAATAATTGGTTACCTTCAACCACGACGTCATGCACCCGAGCAAACTCAGCAACCTCTGAAGCCGACATAGCCGAAAGTTCTGCCAACTCTTGCCCGGATTGATCATAGAGCGCCGCACGCACT
>NZ_KE386880.1:0-5815 GCF_000429305.1 Desulfovibrio inopinatus DSM 10711 | reverse complement strand
TTGCCGCACAGCATCCACCATCCAGGTGCGCTCGGTATTTTGCATGTAATTTCGGACATGCTGAGCATTGACAGATGCACTATCAATGCGATCCCACCATGCCCCAAGATCGGGGTACGCCCACTTATCCCGAGCGGCTTGCGCGGCGTTGCGGCCCTCCCTGGCATACCCCTCGGTGCGAGCCAAATACCCTAAGACACCCTCCCAATCCCCATACATCCGATCAATTTGCTGGACCCAATTGCCCGTCACCGGCACGGTGATTGGATCAGGCCGTTGGCCCATCTCGGTGAGCACATCATCAAGCATCCGCTGTATCTCTGCATCGGTAATACCTTCGCCACTCGCAAATGCCCGCCAGACCTTATATGTGGCGTCGGCCAAATCGCGGGCTTTTTTGGCAGCCTCAGCCGATTGCTGTGCACTCGCCAAGGATTGCTCCCAGCCTTGTTCTTGGAGCCAGTCTTCGTTGATCTCGATCTCTGTTTTGATGGTGTCGATTTCTGAAATTGTTTCGATGAACGGATCGAGCGCATCTTTCAGATCGCCGATTTTGTCGCCAAAATCCGTAATGTTGGCCCCAAAGTCCTCGGCCATGGTATTATTGTCGAGCGCGGTGACATAGGAGCCAAACGAGGCCGCATCCGTGCCAAAGGCGCTCAAGTTGTTGCCCATCATCACGACAGCCCCGGAAAATTGGCCCGCGCTGCTGGAAAACGAGGTGGCAACAGCGCTCAAATCCACGGCATCCTGCATGGCCTTGAGCGTTTCATCCGGAATTTCGAGGTTTCGATCTTCCATGGCGGAAACCACATCATTGTAGGCCGTCGTAAGGTTGTGCAATTCGCCGTTTTTGTCTTCTGCGGCCCCCTGAATCCCTGATAAATAGGTACTGGCAGCTTCATCTAACGACACGGGGTTTTTCAGTTTTTCCAAAATTTCCGGGTTGATTTTTCCGAACTCAACTATTTGCCCCGTAAGACTGTTGATCGCCGTATTCGTGCCGCCGGATATCCGCTCCCACTCAACGGAAACCGCGCCGGGAATATCGCCGGCCGCAGCTTGCACAGCCGCCAAGGCGGCAATTTCATCCGTACTCAATTGGCCCAATTTGGCGGACATGGCATCGCCGGAACTCCAGACCACGGAGCCCACGCCCTCCAGCGCCTGGGCTTGAGCATCATTGAGCTGGCCCATGAGCACACGGGCTTGCCCTTGTTCATCGACCGTAATACGGCCCAATTCATTGAGCGCCGTGATTTGATCTTGGGAAAGTCCCTCGACAGAACTAAACAATTGATTGCCCTCAACCACGACATCATGCACCCGTGCGAATTCAGCCACCTCTGAAGCCGACATGGCGGACAGCTCGGACAACTCTTGCCCGGATTGATCAAAAATAGCAGCCCGCACGCCATCCGTTGACGAGGCTGATATCCGCTCCCACTCAACGGAAACCGTCCCCGGAATATCCCCGGCCGCTTGTTGCACGGCTGCCAAGGCCTCGATCTCGCTGGCGCTTAATTGGCCCAATTTCGTAGACATCGCATCGCCCGATTGCCAGACAACCGAGCCCACGCCCTCCAATGCCAGAGCTTGGGCATCGTTGAGCTGGCCCATAAGCACTCTGGCTTGCCCTTGCTCATCAACGGTGATTCGCCCCAATTCATTAAGCGCCGTAATTTGATCCTGGCTCAATCCCTCGACTGAGGAAAAGAGTTGATTGCCTTCCACGATTACATCGTGAGTCCGAGCAAATTCGACGGCTTGTTCGGCCGACATGGCCGCGAGATCGGCCAATTGGCCGGATTGATCTTGAAAAGAGGCTTCCCATACATCCGGGAAAGACACTTGGATATCCATGGATGCATCAAGCAGCTCTTGTACCACCTCAAGCGCCGCTACCGCTCCATTAATCGCCTCGATATTGGCCTGATCGCCTTTGGCAATCTCATCCTGAATCTGCTGCAAGAGCGCGACTTGCATATCGAGCAAATCCGCCTGATAATCAGCGCTCACGCCCATGGCATCGCTCACCAACGAGGCTTCCAACATTTTGCTGGTAACATCATCGTGCGCTGTGGTGTATCCCTCGCCGGATGCATAATAGTCTTGGAGGGCGGCCGCATACTCGGTGCCGGCAGTGCCTAACTCGCGGAGCGCATCGATGTCGCCGGCCATCCCCTTGGAATAAAGGTCGTCAAACTTGGCCCCGAGCTGCTTTACCAGCTCCTCGGGCGACAAAGGCGAGGCATCACCATACATCAAATTTTCGACCGTATCGCGTAACGAGCTGGCCGCCTCATGGTAAGCATCGGCCGATTCCCGGGCCGCGTCGGCCATTTCGCTGGAACTGTCCACCATATCCGATGTCATATCGTTGAGACTGTCGGCCATGGCATCAAACTGTTCCTGCAAACCTTCCAGCTCTTTTTGAAGCTTTTCCGTTTCGATTTGCACGATGGTCTGTTCGAGCTGATCGAGCGCATCCTGGTAGGCTTCTTCGGCATCTTCTAAGGCCTGCTTCGTCTGGGCTTCAGCCGCCAACACCTCTGCGTACTGCACGGTTTCCAATTTCGCGATTTGCGTCGCATCGGCCCCGGCCGCCCGAGCGTCGGCCAGCTCTTTTTCTTGACTAGCCATCATATCATACACATCGGCCCGGGTTCCCCAATCCGTATCGGGTTTGCGCGTGGACTGAGCATGGAGCAGGCGGGAGTTCAAATCCTGATCAAATACGGTCCATTCGTCGAGCGCTTGGCCTGCCTCTTCGATTTTCGCAATTTGGAGGTCGTAGAGTTGATTGATGTGTGCAATCTGATCGGCCGTGGCTCCCAACAAATAGGCCATCTCCAGCGCATCTTGCCGAGCGTCTTCAAGTCCTTGTTTTTGGTAGTCGACGTCGGAAAGGGTGAGTTGATCGAGTTGATCCAGCACATCATCCATCAATGTGGAGAGTTGCCCCGCAATGGCAGCCGCTTCGTAGTCGCGGATCGCAGCGAGATCAGATTCGTTGCCGGTGAGAATACGTATTTTTTCCGAGGCGGTATCAATGGTGTCACCGAGATCAAGCAACCATTGTTCGGTGTCGCTTCGGGAGAGCGCCGCCATGGCGTCATCAATATCGCTCATCACCTCAGCGGCTTCTTGCTGTTTAATGCGTATTGCCGCATCGTTTAATGATTGCAATTCGTCCGATGTTGCTCCCAGCGCCTGTGCTGCACCGGTCAAATCCACAAGCAACGCTTCTAGTTCGTCTACAAATGTTTGCGTTTCACTCGTTCCGTCATCAACCTGTCCGGTCATCTCTTCTAAAATATCCGCCAGCGCCTTATGTTTCTCCACACCCAACGTGGCCGCCAGAGCCTCCATTTGCGCCGCATCATACCCATCCCGCCGTGCTTGGCTCAAGGCTTGCTCGGCTTCCAAAGCATAGTTTGTCGCGTCGGCGGTGTAGCCCATACCCTGTGCGTCCAACTGCCGAGAATCAAGCCCGGTAAAATACGCCGCGTTTTGCTCCTTGCCCGCGTCCCATGAATCCTGCATAGCTTCGTAGTTGCTCACGGCCGTGGCGGTTTCCACCCATTGCGCGAAAATTTCCGGGTCTAATGTCTGAGACATTGCACCGCGAAATCGTGCCCAAAAGGTGTCTAACGCTTCGCCGGACTTATACACATCATCAAAGCCAAAACCCAACTCGGTCAGCGCCTCGTTGGCGTCGATGTAATATTGGGTCGTGCCCTCCCGAAGTTGTTGCAAACTCGACGTGGTGTTGGCAGAGAGCAACGCAATGGCCTCGCCGAACGCATCAATGCCGCCGACGGCATCGATCGCCCGACTCGCCCAATCGGCTTGGGCCAGCGTATCGGCTGTACCGGTAAGCGCCTCGACATTGATGTTTGCCAACCGGGTTGTTTCGGTCAACAACTCAAACGATTCTGCCAAACGAGTCAATGTATCCGGCAAAAGCTCGCCGTGATCTGCATCTTGATATTGCGTGACGGCATCGTACATCCCCACATCTTGCAGCTGCGTGGATGCAAACAACGTCGCGAAATTATCCAACACGGATTCCAATTCTTCCGCAGTGGTATCGAAAGTAATGTTGGAGAAATCCAAGGTATCCAGGCCCTCGGTGGAGATGCCCAGCGTCGTAAGGTTGTTCTCCAAATCCGTAAAAATGCCGTCGAATATCTCCTCAACCTCAGTTCGCACGGCCGGGTCAATATAATCGTCCACACGCACATGCTCGGTCGAGGATGATCCAAACGCGCCGGATGTTTCGTTTTTCAACGTACTATACCCGGTAACAACCGGCTCGCCGTTGACGATGGTTATAGCGATATTTGGCGAATTGCCTTGCTCGTTTTTACTCGTCCACGACGTGGTCGTGGTTTCGCCCCCCGTCGCCAAAATACCAATGGCAGCACCAATGAGCGCCCCGACCGGTCCGGCCCACGATCCCAGCGCCGCGCCACCCATTATTGCCGCAGAACTCAAGGCCGCACCTGCCGCTCCACCAAGAGCGCCACCAACAGTTCCACCAGTCGTCGCTGTGCCGTTGGGATAGACGAGGGAGGAGAGCCCATAGCCAATGCCAGCCCCGGTAAACGCGCCCGAACCCAAACCACCGATCGTGCTCAACGCCGATGCCGAGCCCCCACCCGAGCCGGCACTCGTCATGCTTACAGATTGTCCAAAATCTCCAACCATCCCCGTGGGGATTTCACTACCTGTTGGCACAGCCACCGAGCCCACGCCACTGGACATCCAACCGACATCAGCACTTCCTCCCGAGGCCCCGCCAAACGAGAAAAAATCCGAAATATTGCCGACATCTTTGATCAGATCCCCGATGCCGCCCTCGTCACTACTCAGAAAATCCAACAACCCGCTGGACTCGCCATCCACGCCCAGAAATTGGCCCATAATCGGCACAATCACATAATTTTGCGCGGCCGTAATCATCATCTGGGTAATCGTCTGAATAAGCATGTCGAGCATGGAATCCAACATATCGGCCCAGACCGCCTGCGCCTCATCCCCGCCTTGGCGCAGGGCGGACAACCAACTGCTCAAGCCCTCGGTAGCCGTATCCCAAAGCCCTGACGCGCCATCGCTCAGCGTACCGTAAATACTGTCCCAGTATTCCGCCTGTTGGGTCGTAGCGGATTTATAGAGCCCTAAATCTTTGGCAATGCGGAGCTGGAGATACGAGCCAAAGCTGTCAGCGTTGGCGATCTTGGCATCAAGCATTTCTTCGTAAATGCTTTCCACCTCATCCGCCAAGCTGCGTTCAACCGCTTCAACATCGAGCCCGGCGGCACGGGCTGCCTCTACCACCTTGCGATAATGGGTGAGTTTGTCCTGGAGGAGTACACCGGTAACTTCGGCTTGCACTTCAGCGAGATCAGCATGGATTGCCTTTTCTTGTTCGCTGGCCGTCTTGGCCGATTCGAGATTCTTTTCAAGCCATGCTTCATAGTAGGATTGAAAATCTCCGGCCGTATCCATATTGGATTCAGCGACTTTCACGCGGAGCTTGTCGAGTTCTTGATAATACCACACATCCAGGGCATTGCGATCCTGCACACTCGTTTGCAGCTCTTGATACATGGCTTGGAGGTGGGTGATTTCATCTGCGAGATCCTGGCCGCTGAGTTTGCGGGCGACTTCCGAGGATTCTTTCCACAACTCCTGTTTATCTTTTTCATTTGTGGCGTAATCTTTGGCCCGGAGTTCATTTTCTTTCGCGAGATAGGTTGTAAAATCGGCTGCGCGATCCCGCTCCCATTCCAGGCGAGCCTCTTTAATT
>NZ_KE386879.1:230264-255083 GCF_000429305.1 Desulfovibrio inopinatus DSM 10711 | reverse complement strand
GGCATTGCCACATAAGCCTTCTCACATGAAGTTTCGAGCAGTGAAGAACCGATAGTGTTTCTATCCGTATGTGCGACCCTCTCTATGAGGATACATTTTTATATCAAAATGTTATGCCTTTCGAGCGGGATGAGGGACTCATGGCGCATTGAGCTGCTCGAAGAAATATCAATGATCGGATGAATGACAAAGAGTTCAGGCGGGTGGTTGTCTGTGGCAACCGTGGCACTACCGCCAGAAGAGCGTGACCCTATAGATCACGCTCTTTGTTGACCCAATTGCCATGTTTTGTCAATAAATCATGATTGCGTTATTACTCGCCTCGAATGGCGTTCCAATAGTTGTCCAATATTTAGGCATTGTATCCGTTTTCCCTTTGACAGGACCCAGTTTGATGAGAATTGCTTGGTCTTCCTTGTGGTTTAAGACACATTTTATCTTATCTTCAAGAATGACGTAATCTTTCTCACTGAGTTGGCACAAGAAAACAGAGTACTGTACATGGTCTCCATACCCTCGTAAAAGTTTAAACATTCGACGTAAACGTTTTTCGTCGGATACATCATAAGAAACAAGAAAAAAGTGTCTCATCGCTCTACCTCGTAGTTAGAGGTCAATCTCATCAATCATGGTTCGGGGCGTGTTCGTCAAAAAAGTGTCTCATCGCTCTACCTCGTAGTTAGAGGCTTATAATCTTCCAATTCCCCCATTATTACTCGTCCAAAGAGACGGGCTTCCAAGGAAAAGATACGTCGATAGTTCAATCGGTAGCCAAAAATGGGATGCGTCACCATGGTGTCCACTCGTTGCTCATATGCTTTAATCCATTTCTTTTTCGCCTCAGACTTGAAGGCACAGTTCGAGGTCGTCATAGCAAAATCATTGGAGACAAAACGTCCCTCGTTCATTGCCCGCAATGCAGCCGAATCAACGACTAGCGGACGGAAGGGTTCCATAAGATCAAGCGCCAAGGCAGGACGTCCCGGAATTATGGCGTGATAGAAACCATACAGAGGATCAAGTCCGGCTGAATGAATGGCAGTCATAAAGTCCCGCAACAGCATCGCATATCCAAATGAAAGAAGAACATTGACAGGATCTTTGGGAGGGCGCTTAGTACGGCCATTCATGGAGAATCCAGCCTTGACTAGATTCGGCATCAAAGAGGGAAAGGCATCCCAATAGAGTCTCGCCGCACTCCCTTCAAGACCGCGTATACGTTCCAGGGAGTCGGCTTTGACAACGTGTTTTCGAATATCCCGTAATGCTCCTAGAGTTGAGCCAAGTTCTGCTTGATCACCATTACGCCGTAACAAAGTTCGTTGGTTTTCAATTTTCGCGGCAACGATATTGCGTGTGAACTGAAGCTGCAAAGCTGCATTATCACAATGCCGATATTGCGTTCGCCGTAACTGAACATTTTTTTCAAGAGGAGCTGTTGTTACGGCACGAAGCCAGCCTCCAGCTGTGAGCCACGTCACACCTATACCTCGGTCGGCAAGTTCAAGTAACGCTTGGGTTGTCAGTTGGACGTTCCCCCAACAGCATACATGGGCAATATCCTTCAGGGGAATAAGAGCTGCTTTTTCATCAGGAGGAGAAATTTTGAGAGATTCTCCTGATTTCCCTATGCGTGTTCCTGGCGTTGTAATATGAAGCTGGCCGCAATCGTCGCGACCAGGATACAATTGCCGAGGTTCATCCAATCGTTTTTTGAGATGCAGTGTTTCATCGGGGAGGCAAATGTGGTTAAGCGAACAGCGAACGCATTTGGGAGAGTCTTCAAAAGGCTCGGGCATGGGACAACCTGCCAATGCTTTGGCTTGATCCGCGACCCATCGTAGGGCGTCCATTAACGGAGTGTCGGCATTGATTTCTACCAACGTGCGAGTTTGACGATAATAAATTCGTCCCCGACGACATTGGTATCCTGCTTCACAGAGCAAGGCCATTTGGCCGGCAAGCTGCACTTGGTCATTGTTCCAAGCTCCGGGGGACAGGGTATATGGCCCCACAACACAAGAATGTGTACCATCTGGAGCTGGACCTTTTTTCACCTCTACAGGGATTGTTTCGTCTACCCCCTCAAGAAGGATATCAAATTTGCCAACAATGGAGAGGTTGTTTGAAGAGAGGGAAACATGTCGAGCTTTTTCTTCTGGCCATGGGACCGTATCATCATTCTGATTAGCGGACGCTGCCGCTTTGGTCTTGGTCAGTCTTTTCTTGTGAGCTAGGCTTCCCTTGACAGTATCTGTGTTATCCTCAAATACACCTTGAACATATACGAGATGAAACAAACGAGGACAATAAACATATTCATTAAGGCCACGGATTGGAATGAAAAATGAGGATTCGGTGGATGAAAAACATGTATCCGCCATGGCTTTTCTCCTTATAGGTTGCAGGAGCGTCGAGACCGAAAGGGATATTGACGTCATCCGTCAGCCAATACCTGACGGAAAAGCGAAAGCGATACGAAATAAAAGACGTGGTAAAGACAATAAAACAAGTATAACGGGACCGTGAGAGAATGATCCAATAGAACACAATATTGTTAACAAACGATATAATGACAGTCAAAAGTAATTCACTAGTAATTCACTTAAAAGTACGTCCTCTTCACCCCAAAGAATGGGAAGCCATGACCTTCCAAATCATGGCGCGTACTGCTGGCCAAAACTGTTTGGCCGGTATCCAGACGTTGCAAGGAAAAAAGATTCCTGATGAATCGCGGAAGACTGTGATACGTCCTGTGTCGTCTTCCTCCGGGAGTACGGACAACACGTCTTCAAGCTCGTCGTCTCCATTGTTGTCCTGAAGGGGTTTTATTTTCTTTTTTCCCAAAGACTTCATGACGAACCGGTTCATTTGACTTGTTGACCCCATGTCTCGAACCAACTCGAAAGCTCCTTGTCCATTTTCAAGCTGCTGCAGGGCTCCAAGAAGACGAGCTCCTGGGGTGGATGCGAGTCGTAACACGTCGTCACCGTGGGGTTGACAAACAAGCCGAAAGGCCTCGCCGCATCGACCGAAAAACCGGCGTTGTAAATTTTGGGCAGCATTCATATCGGCATGAATGACGCAAAGTGTTTGTCTTTTGGGATGCAGGGTAGCGAACTGTTCGCCTCCATCCCAAGGAACAAGACTGCCTGGCCTGATTTTTTCAGACAGCAATCGAAGCTTTTCTTCTTCAGACTCGACTTTTGTATTGCCGAGCATCCAAGAAAGTTCCCTGAGAAGGTACGGTTTGGGCAAATCGTTATCAAAGTCTCTTTCTAGAAGAAAACGACAACGTACACCGGGGGCACCTGTCGCCGCGTGAAAACGACTGCTGAACCCCGCTGCAGTATTTTCGACAATTTGTCCGTAGAGTTCGGCTTGCATCGTTGTTTCTGCCACGATGGCTCGATGGTTCCACTGCATGAGTTGGCTGTTCTCTCGACGAGGTCGATCCACGCGAAAGCGATATCGTGCGAGGTCTTCAAATAATATGAGCTGACAAGGCTCATATCTTTGTTCCCAACCCTTGCCATGAGGGAGAGGAATATACCCGCGAGCAGCCTGAACGATAGAGTCGGCTCCTGTTTTGATGCGGTCTTCCTTTAGGGAATTGATATGGTGGAGCAGCCGTGATGCCAAAGAACCAAACCGGGCTGTATCCTGGCGATTAATGGCACCGTAAGTACGACCACGTAAGCTCCAACTGAGAAGCAGTTTTCGAACGGCATCAAGATATTCCAACATCCAAATGGACTTGCCGCCATGATAGGAACGTGTTTTGTACCACATCTCCCGCGATGTCGGACGGGGACGAGTTCGCTTGCGCCAATCACTGATATGTTTAGCCAGACAGGCTTCCGCTTTGTCATAATATGTTTGGCAATGCTGACGCCATAACTCTGGAGTTGAGCGAAACGGGGCAGCTCCCAACCCTTGGAAAAGAGAGCGTGGAAACGCTTGTCCAGGCACAACGTCTTCTTCTCCCCATCCTTTAAAGAACTGTTCAAGCAATGCATCACGACGGTTATCGTTATCTTCTTCACCTAAGCGGAGTAGGCTTTTGAGGCGTTGTATGTCGCGTTTCAGTGCATAAATTTCCGCTCTTGCTATGCTACGCTCTTCCTCTTCCTTTCGAGAAGGGGTTTCGCCGGGGAGCGTCAGTTTAAAACTACGTTCATGCTTGGCCCACAGTTTATTCGGGCTGTCCATTGATCTCTCATCGGCAACAGGGAAGGCACGGCCTGTCTCAGGCTTTCCCTCGATGAGTTCAAATACTGAGCAGGAGGCGAATGTTCGCATGCCCAAGTCTACTGACAAGACACGGAGACCCGGCTGCAGCGTACGTGTATGTTTGCTTTTATTCGACAATGCGGTTTTAAAATGATGTACCTCCGGCGGTGTACGGACACGGCCCTTACCATCAAGCCAGTTCGGGGGAGCCTGTGTTGCCACATCCAGGGTCAATTTGAACCAAACGGCTCCCGGACGTTCCAAAAGAGACTCCTCGCTGCGTTCGTCGTGTTCCATATAGGGTCTGTGGAAAAGAACCTCAGCTCCGCCAGCCAAGCCGGCAAACTGCTGAAAACCGGAACGGTAGTATAAACGATTTTTTTTCTTCTCAAGTTTTTCCAGAGTTAAATCTTGAATTTGTCCGGATGGTGCCAGCGGCACCCTGATCTTTTTTTCAATCCAGGTTCCGTGCGCATCGTCGACAAGCAAAGGCAACGTGATGTGTAGAGCGTTTTCTGTACAATCCAATGCATATTGACGGAGATTGCTTCCTCCTGGAGCCTCGTACAGTATCCATCGAGGGTGGAAGCGGGGATGGGCAAAGGTCATCAATGCATACGGTTTTCGTCGACGCAGAACTTTATCTACCGCATTGATGCGAACCAATGGTGTCACGCTGTCCCGAGGAGACCACAAATGGACATGCCTATCCTGAGCTAGCCAGTTGAACAGATCGGGATCGCCGAATTTTCCCCGAAGTTGTGTTTGAAGCTTTGACAATATGGTCACGCGTTGTTCTTCTGTTGCACCCTTGTCTATCCATTCTTCACGAACGCGGTTCCAGGCACGCAGAGAACGTACTCCAATCCGGTAAGGGTTCGAATCGTCGGCCAGCGCGATGCTTTTCAATGTACTATGGCGTTTGGCTTCATATTGTCGGAGCAAAGTAAAATCGTCTTTGAATTCGTCGGATGCTGCCTCAAACTCGTCTCGCCGTAGTTTCAAGGAATTGTATTCTGCACGTGTTCTATGATTCCAACTTTCCCAGGAGATAAAGTGAGCCACTGCAGCGCGTACAGCAAGACGGTCCCATGGACTCACGCCTTTACCTTCAGGGTCAAGAAGATGTCTAAAAAATGGGTTAACAAGAGGCAACAACCCCATTTCTTTGAGTTGTTTTATAAGTGGTGCGTTCCCTTTGGTCAGCTCATCTTGCTTTTTCTTTTGGTCACTGACGAAATCATCTTGCCACGGTTGCCCAGATCGCAGTTTTCGAATCCAGCGGGGAGGGCTACCTGGCTTATTAAGTAACGACTGTCCCTCATCACTCTGAATCCAAATTTGAGAAGCGGCTTCCCATCCTGGAGCCTTTTCTTCTTTAAGCTTCATCCAAACCGGCGGTGGATCAAGCACCTTGTCGTAGACCGACAAGCCTCCTTCGCTTTCTGCCGACATGAGCGGACTGACCCAGGCGTTAGCAGCTTGAGCATCGCCTGCCTCGTTGTTTTCGTTGACCGAAGGAACAAGACGTTCGTACAGTTGCCGCAGTACATCAAGAATCTCTTGGTCTTCATAGGTGGATATACAGCCGTTGTGGCGTTGAGCAGCTTTGGCAAAGGCAAGAGCTTCTTCTTGGACTGCATGACGTGGAATCTCGGCTTCCTTCCCCTCATTATCCACTGTTCTGTAGGCTTCTCCACGACACAGCAACAAGAATTCCTCAATACGTTTCGTCGCTTGGTTAACCAAACGGTGTGTCGAAAATAGGGCGCGTCGCAATGTTGCGTTTTCAGGATTTTTCCCAAGAACAAGTTTCAGATTGATGGTGCGGGTGGGCATAAGTTTCTCCAAAGGCACAGACCAAGTGCAGCAGAGAGGCCGAGACTATAAGGTTATTGGGAACACGATCTATCCTTTCACGAATTGAGTTGTAATAGCAAAAAAACGAAGAAATAAAAATATAGCACATTTAAGACAAAACAACGTCACCAGCCCCGATATTTATCGTCACGTCCTCCCAATGGAGCGAAAAGATATTTACAAAGCCGGCGATGGTCATGTGGAGGATATTCTGTAGGTCGTTTTTGCCAATAAAAACGAGGAGAGTATCCATTGGGCTCTCTTTTCATAATGGTCAAAACCAGCCGTTGGCATAGGCAATCCAAAGAATAACGATAATAAGGAGGAGTCGAAAAAGACATCCGCCGCAGCTCGTATCATTGAGGAGCGGAATATCATAGAGGGATGGGAGTTTCCCTGGGAGTGTCTGGTCATTTTGTTGTTGTGCCGGCCGAAACGGGCACCCGCAGTGGGGACAGGATTCGGCGCGGTCCGAAACGTCCGCGCCGCATTCTGGGCATTGGAAGAGGGCCATTACGCGTTTTCGTTATCGTACATCTTTACTGCCTCTTGGAGTGCTGAGGCGTGTTTGTAAATGTCGTTGAGGCTGTCGATGGGGTGTTTGTCTTCGCTTTTGTCGGCGGTGATGATGCCTAAATATTTTTGTTTTGTGTTAAATCGCAACCGGCAAATCGGTTTGCGGTTGTTGTCGTCGAGCAGGATCCCGAAATAACTCTGCGTATCGCGGGCCGCAACGCGGTCAACGTCGCAGGTTTCTCGGAGGATCGATTTCACAATGAGATAGCCCTCGGTTTCTTCCGGCGTGGTCACGATTTTCGATTTTGCGGATTCATCGTCGTGGTCTCCCTCGTCTTCTTGGAGAGAGGGAGTAACTTCAACCGGCGTACTCGGTATAGCTGTTCCGGGATCGGCAGACATGGCCGATTTGAGCCGGGCATTGATTTTATCATTAATAAAATGGGTTACAGCCCGTTTCACGATGTCGATGAATTGTTCTCGGACTGCGGGTGTAAAACGGCCGGTATAGACGCGCGAGGTGAAAAACCGGATGAAATCGTCGGAGGGGGATTCGATTTCTGCATCGAGAACTTTTTTGATTTCTCGCGTATATTTAAGTTCGGATGCCGCGAACAGGGCGGATTCAAGGTCAAATCGCGGTTTTGACAGTTTTTTGAGTTCCGGAACGAGGGCTTCGTCGATGGCGAGGAGGTTGAATTCCATGAACGGCCTCGGGTCGAGCACATTTCTGTTTTCCAGGTCGGAGAAGAACAAATAGCGCAAGCCGTCGGTGAGAATCGCAATCCGGACTTCGGATACACTGGAGAAATAGCGATAGAGTTGACTGCTGTTTTCCTGCACCAACGGGGAGTCGCACGACTTGCATTCGATGAGGATAATGGGGGATCCATCTTTCATGATGGCGTAGTCGACTTTTTCCCCTTTTTTGACACCGATATCGGCGGTGAATTC
The DNA here is from genome assembly GCF_000429305.1 of Desulfovibrio inopinatus DSM 10711. Classification (NCBI taxonomy): domain Bacteria; kingdom Pseudomonadati; phylum Thermodesulfobacteriota; class Desulfovibrionia; order Desulfovibrionales; family Desulfovibrionaceae; genus Desulfovibrio; species Desulfovibrio inopinatus. The sequence goes on along the minus strand of NZ_KE386879.1, from coordinate 247,520 downwards.
CGGCACAACTTCCAGCGGGTTGAACACGTCGTAGCCGAGAAGATTGATAAACGGCATCACCAGGGCGTTTTTGGCGGCCTCTTCGGTTTGAAGATGATCCTTTTGTTTTTGTGCCTTGGACGACAGGGCGTACAGCTGTTCAGCAAAATCCATGCGATCCTCGTTTTATCGTCATTCATCATGGAAAATCTCTGCACAAATGCAAAATCCGTCCAACAACGCCAAACTCCGGTGTATCGAGCTGGCTGCGGGGAATCGCTCGTTCTGGGTATGCCGGGTTGGCGTAACGCAGAATTAACGAGGATGGCGCGAACTGGAGCTGAACGCATTCCAAGCAATCCGCAATGCGGACAACATAGTATTTGTAGCTGACAAGTTCTCTGTTGCTCTGGTCCACGAGCACGCGGTCCCCTGGTAATATCGTCGGCGCCATGTGCTCACCGTCCGCTACCATCAAAAGCATCTTCTTGACGGAGCCTAAGCTGCTGAGCCAGTCGCGCGAATAGACGGCTTGACGGAGCGGGTCATCCAAAAAGGTGAACGTGCCGTCCGGGCAAAGTCGTTGGGTAATGACGGGCACCCCCGTCGTCAGTGAATCCGTCCCATCAAGGACTTTCGCTCCAATCCCGTGCAACAGATATTCAGGGTTGGCTCGGTGTGATTCGATCAGACGCCGTATCCACGAGTCGGGGACGCTTGTTCTCCGTGAATAAATAGACACGGTAGAAGGTGCAACTGAAAGCAACTCGGCTAAATCGGTTTGCGTTCTGCGTCCCGTTATTTCTTTCATTCTTTCGATAATTTCTGCACCACGCATTTGTCAATATTCCCTTGATATTTCTGAGTATTGTATATTTTTTGAAATACAAAAACTATATTTTGTTGACTAAATATATTTTTCGATTATACAAAACTCATCAGTGTTGAACAAAAAGGATTCACCATGCAACCTCACGACGTCGAGAAACCTCTTGGAGCTTCGCCTGGAGAAGAAGCGGTTTTTGCCGTTTTGGCCCGCTATTCCGGCTGGAAGCCCGCACTTCGAGCCTATTTTGCGTACAAGAATCTGGAGCACGGTTCCGTTGGCAAATTACTAGGCGTCTCCCGTCAAATGGTTGGCCAGTTATTAGCAGGGTCAAAAACACCAAGTCAAAGAATTAACCAACTCAAAGAATTGGGACTCCCGGATGAGTTGTTGCCACAACAAGATGCCACCGGAGTACGATCTGTTTAATTCATAGTTTAATGCTATCAATAAAAATTGATACGATTTATAAAAGGGGTGAATATCGTGTGCGGCAACCTGTTACAAGTTGTTCACGACTGTGTGATTGAATCGCCGAACGGCGTCTCCTGTAAAGCGATAGCGGAGAGCCTGGGCAAGCGATATCCGACGTTGATGGCGGAACTCAATCCGGAACAGGAATCGCACAAACTCGGTATCGAATTGCTCATCCCCATCATGCAGCAAACCGGCAGTACCACCCCCTTGGAATATATGGCCCAGCGTATGGGCGGGGTGTTCGTGCCGCTTCCGAAAATTTCCGAAGAACACGCCAATATCAAAAGCATTGAAGCCTTGCGTGAGTTTACGGAATTCATGACCGTCGTGGCGGATGCATGGTCCGATGGAAAAATTACGAAAGCTGAACTCGAACGCATTGATACCGAGGGAGGGCAAGCCGTGGCCGCCATTGAAGCGCTTCGGCTGCAGGCCCAGAAGGCCCTCGAATCGCAAACAACCGCCACGCTCCAGGCGGTTGGCGCATCCGGCGTGTCGAAAGAGGAGCAACGGCGCGTGAGCCGGCCGTAATTCGCCGGTCCGGTTGCTGGCGGCGTTTTTCGTTACGCCCTCGAAGAACGCCGCCCAAATTTTACGGAGAATTCCATGCAGGCAGTTCGCGAACGCTATCACGAGATGTCGGCCCAAGTGGCCGAACACAACCGGCGCTATCATACCGATGATGCGCCGCTGATCTCGGATGCCGCCTATGATGCCTTGGTTCGGGAGTTGCGCGCTCTGGAAATCGCGAACCCCGATGTGGCTGGGAAGGATTCGTCGAGTGTCTCTGTAGGCGGTCCGGTGCGCACGGGGTTTGCGCCGATTCGCCATGCCACGCCCATGTTGAGCCTGGAGAATGTGTTCAACGAACAAGAATGGGAAGCCTGGGCGAAACGGTGGGCGGCGGCGGGCGTGGAAGGGAAATTCCCTGTCCGGATTGAGATGAAAATGGATGGGTTGGCCCTTGAACTGCTCTATGAACAAGGCCAACTCGTGCGGGCGTTGACACGCGGCGATGGCCAGACCGGCGAGGATGTCACGGCGCAGGCCCGCCAGATTGCCGGGGTGTTGCCTCAGATTTCAGAGAAAAGGCGCATCACGGTGCGTGGCGAAGTCATCATGCCGCGTTCCGTGTTCGAGGCGCTCAATGCGAAGCGGCAGGCGCAGGGAGAACAGCCGTTTTCCACCCCACGGAATGCGGCGGCGGGGTCGGTCCGACAATGGGATCCGGCGGTCACGGCTGCGCGCAAGTTGCAATTTTATGCCTACGATATCGTCGAAAAAGCGGCTTTGCGCTTCAAGGAGTTGGGGCATGTGTCGGCTTGGTTGCGGGCTGATGGTTTCGATCCGGTTCCGGGGATTGGGTCGAGTCTGGAGCGGGTGCCGCAACATTGCCAGTTTGAGGCCCGACATCTCGATGTAGGTGTAGGAGATTACGATATCGATGGCCTTGTTATCAAAGTCGATGCCATAGCGCTTCATGCGGCGCTCGGCGCCACGGCCAAGGCTCCGCGTTGGGCTGTGGCCTGGAAATTTTCTGCGGAACACCACACGACGCGCTTGCGTGACATCACCATTCAAGTCGGCCGGACCGGAGTCTTGACGCCGGTGGCGGAACTCGATCCGGTCCGGGTGGGCGGGGTCGTTGTCACGCGGGCCACACTCCATAATGCCGATCATGTCGCCGCCTTGGGCGTGCACATCGGCGATACGGTTGCCGTAGCGCGGGCCGGTGAGGTTATCCCCGAAGTCGTGCGCGTGGAACGGCATACACCGGAAAGCCGGGAATTTGTTTTTCCGGAGACATGTCCGGAATGCGGCCAATCCGTCACACGCCGCGAGGGCGAATCCGCGTATCGGTGCGGCAACAGCCAGTGCCCGGCGATCATGCGCGGCCGGGTGATCCATTTTTGTTCCAAAGCCGGGCTCGATATCAAGGGCGTGGGCGAACAATTTTTAGTCGATGCCATGGCGGTGGGGTTGGTGAAAACCCCGGCGGATGTCCTGGCCTTGCGCCGGGCCGACATCATGGAGTTGCCGCGTATGGGCGCGGTGGCGGCGGCCAAGGTTGAACAAGCCATTACACAGGCCGTTGCCGATGCGGATCTGGCTCGTGTGATTGGCGCGTTCGGTATACGCCATATTGGCCGGACCGCTGCCACGGCCTTGGCGCGGGCGGCGCGGTCGCTGGATACGCTCATGGTTATGGATGAAGAGGCGTTGCTCCATGTTCCCGGTATCGGCGTCGAGGCGGCGTGGTCGATATTATATTTTTTTGCGGATGCCTCGAATCAGGCCATGATAGCCCGGTGTCGCGATCTCGGCTTGGATCCGGGGAATACGGCGCAATCATCACAATCGGCTCGGCCGGATGGCCCCATGACCGGCATGCGGATCTGTTTTACCGGATCATTGCCCATGTCACGCCACGAGGCGGAAACACGAGCTAAAGCGGCCGGGGCAGAAATTGTGCCCGGTGTGAGCCGCGCCACCACGCACCTGGTAGCCGGAGCGCGGGCCGGATCCAAACTGATCAAGGCGGAAAAGATCGGATGTACGGTATTAAACGTCGAGACGTTTTTGTCGCTGGTCGAGGCTCCGGAAAGAGCAAGAAAGACACCGCGTGCAGAAATGGTGCAATTGTCACTGTTTGATGAAGGACCGGCACACGAGGCGATGCGGTCGCATCCGCCTGAAAACGCGACTGTCCACCGCACGGTGAAATCTCCGGAAGATCGGAATCGCTCGTCGTGCGTGTGTGCCTGCTCTGGGGAGCAGGACAAAACAGCTTCGATTGGTGCAACGAATGCCGAGACGTGGGGCTTCCCTGAAATCGTGGGAAACGTTGCATGGGATATTTCATCTGCTTCAAATGTGGCTCCAGACGCGCGTATCCGCCAAATACATGCGCGCCATAGTCATGAGGTGGAAACGATGTTCGCGGTGTCACGCTCTATGGGTGGCAAGCGAGCGGATAGCGGTGAGGTGGTTGAGCCGAGTGGCCTGGAGGGGAAAGACGTCAGGCGCAGGACGGGTGATTATGGCTTTACAGGAGTTTGAACAAGAATTTGTCGCAGCATGGGAAGGGCATCTTCCGCCGTATTTCGGAAGGCAAGCAATCGAGACGCTGTTCCCCGGAATGATTTCAAGTAAAACCGTCGCCAATCTGGAGTCGAAAGGAGAAGGCCCGGACGGTGCCTATCGTTTGGGCGGCAAGGTCGTATACAAACGTGAAAATTTTGTGCGCTGGCTGGTCGATCGAGGGTTTCACCCCCGATCTACTCAGGATCTGTTGGTCGCAAGTGGTCAACGGCGTAACGCCCACGGTCGGGGATAAGGTGGGCATAGCGCATCGTCATTTCAATGGTTTTGTGCCGGCACAACTCTTTGATGAGATAAATATCGGTGCCGGCCAAAACCAGCCACGACGCAAACGTGTGGCGCAGCGAATGGAAGACCAGTCGGTGCGCACGATCCGTGATGCCGTCGTTGAATCCGAGTTCGTTGATGAGATCGCGGAAAGTGTGGGAGATCCACGACGTCAATGTCTTCTCGCGTTTATGGGGATAGACCATGACAGGATCTATCCCTTTTCGACGTTGAATAACCATCATGGCGTCGGCATTGAGATAGACGGTGCCGCCGGTTTTCAGTTTGGGATCATTGGGCAAATGGATGATGGCATGGGCGATGTCGACATGTTCCCACCGCAAGCGGACCATTTCCTGACGGCGCATACCTGTATTGAGTCCCAAGACGATGAAATCGTGGATATCGGGATGGCGTTTGCGGGCAAGCTCGATAAGAGCGTCGGCCTGATCATAGGTGAGAAAACGCTTCCGAGCGTTGTCGCTCTTTTTCAGCGTAATGCCGGCGGCCGGGTTTTTCTCGGAGTAGAGCGGATGGCCGTCAATAACGATCGTACCGGCGATATTGTAGGCCCGGCGCAAGACCGCCAGGACCTGGCGCACAGACGATACGGACAAGCCCGCGTTGAGCAGGTTGTCCCGCAATTCCTCGACCATGGCAACCGTCACCTGTGCGGCCGGCGTATCCCCCAAAAGAGGCAAGACATGCTTGGCCAGGCGCAAGCGGTCGGTCTCATGACTGGATTTATTGGCAACGGCCCACGGCATGTAATGGTCCATACACATGACTCGGACCGTCAACGCCTCGGCACGAGCAGCCAAAACAGCTTGCTCTTTCTTCGCTTTCGTTTCTTGCGCCGCCTGTTCACGCATTTCCCGCAACGTCCGAGGACCGCTTCCTGTGCGCTGGGCTTCTTTCAGTTGAGCTACGAGATTTCGAACGCGCCCAAGCGTCCACCCTTCAGATTGGTATCCAATCCCTTCTTCAATAACCTTCCCATCAAGCCGACGTTTATAGAGCCAGTATCGATCTGGCTTGCCTTTATGCTTCCTGGTCTTATGCTCACGGTAGCGAATGCCCGTATATGCTGTGCCGATAGTGCTCATATTTCCCTTGATATTCAGCCCCACAATAGCCCCACATCACGCATCAACACCGGGAATTTTTGGGACTGCCGCAAACGAAAAGATACAGATTTTACAAAGGTTAAACAAGCACCGGGAAATAGTGGGAAGATAATTTATCATGAATTACAGGATTTAGGATCCAGCGCTTCGGCGTGGGGGTTCGAGTCCCCCCTCTCGCACCATAAATTTAAGAATACCGGATGGTTCTGCTTGGCTTGAAGCTGAGGAGGGTTATCCGGTTTTTCTTTTTTGACCCAAATTTAGCATGCCTTTTGTAATGACGGCGGGGGGTACAGCTAGTTCCCTGCCCTGCTCCATTTTTCTATTTCTGGTGACTTGTTGTAGTCTCTACAGATTCTACACTATTAAAAGGTACCTAGGCCCCCGTGATCGGTTACTTTTTGATCGAGATAACATTTGACTATAGATCAACAGAACCCTATCAAATAATCATATAGGAAGCGGCTTTTTTCCTTGAAACGCGCCGGACGGGATGAAGACAATGCACTCAAGACAGCGCAAGCCGCAATATTTCAAGCATGGAACGAACTGGCAAGGTCGTAGAAGAAGCTACAGGGCTAGTTAAGCAAGCCGGTGACGCCCTAAATGAGATTGCGACGCTGGTGGACGACACGGCCGGACAAGTAACTGTGATTGCAACTGCATCGGAAGAGCAATCGTCAACCAGCGAAGAGATCAATCGAAGCATAGATGGTGTGAACCGCATTTCGAAGCAAAGCTCTGACGCCATGCGCCAGTCTTCCGCAGCTATCAGTGATTTGGCGTCCCAATCTCAAGTGCTGCTTCCTTGATTGAGGAGATGAAAAAAAGCTAACGTTGTTTAAACAAGCAACATGTAGTGAGTCTGTGAAGATACGTAAGATGCTACGGATTCACTACATGTTGCTTGTGATACATATCTCCTCTGTTATATGCCAATCTTATCATAAAAAGATTCTTTAAGCAGCTATGTATATGAATCATATTTTTAATGGCAGGAGGTTGACGATGCCAAAGACAAAACACTCTGAAAGATATAGATTGTATATGGAGTTGAAAGCAGCCCAAAAGAAAATATCTGATCTTGAAATGGAAGTAACAACTTTGAGAGAATCAAAGTTGTATAATGATCATTTGTTGCCTTTAGACATTCTCAGTAATGCTCCCTATATTATACACGTTAAAGACTTAAGCGGTAAATATATTTTTACTAACAAAGGATTTGACTCTCTAACTGGTCTGGAAAAAGGTCTTAGCATTGGAAAAACAGCCTATGACCTATTTCCAAAAGACTTGGCTGACACCTTTTGCTTCAATGACAAAGAAGTTGTCTCCGCTGACTCACACCTTGAATTTTGTGTCGTTCTTCGTGTCGGTGAAAAAGACCATGCATTCCAGCTGAAAAAATTTTCTCTGAGAAACGAAAATGGAGAAATATACGCTACCTGTGGGATTTCAATGGAAATCACCGAGTACAAGGACGCATATAAAGCGTTTAAACTGAATGAATCCCGTCTAGAAGCTCTTCACGTCTTAGCGCGGATGACCTCGTCCACGCTACAGGAACTAACCGATTTCGCTTTGGAGGAAGCTATAAAGCTTACAGAAAGCAAAATTGGGTACCTTGCATTTATGGACGATAAAGAAGAAACGCTGACCATGTACAGCTGGTCGAAATCTGCCATGGAGGAATGTCAAGTTCAGCAAAAAAAATGAGATATCCGGTTGAAACAACAGGTCTTTGGGGAGAGGCGGTGCGTCAAAGAAAGCCGATTGTCACGAATAATTATAGTGCTGCTAATCCTTCAAGAAAAGGATATCCCAAAGGTCACGTGCATATTGAGCGTCATATGAATATCCCTGTGTTTGAAAAGGGAAAAATCGTCGCCGTAGCGGGTGTAGGAAACAAAGATGACGAATATAATGAAAGCGATGTGCGGCAGCTATGTCTGCACATGGACGGCATGTGGGCCACCATACGCAGATGGAAGGACGCAGAAGAGCAGAAACTATTACGCAATTACCTTTCTAACATTGTCAACTCAATGCCATCACAACTGATCGCAATCGATATTAACGATAACATCACTCAATGGAACACCGAAGCCCAAATAAATACTGGAGTCACTCAGGAAGAGGCCCTTGGTCAGCCATTAAATAAAGTCTTGCCCGACTTAGAGCCAATCATGCAGTACGTCCGATCAGCCATCAACAACGAAACAATCCAGATGGTTCCGAAAAAACGCCGTATCGTCGCAGACGAGGAGCGGTATGAAGACATAATCATCTATCCACTGACGGCGAATAGCGTGAATGGGGCAGTTATTCGTATAGATGATGTGACTGAACGTGTTCGACTTGAAAAAATTATGATGCAGTCTGAAAAAATGATGTCTTTAGGCGGGATCGCCGCAGGCATGGCGCATGAAATAAACACACCGTTAGCCTGTGTTATCGGTTTCTGTCACAATATGCGAAAACGCATATTTGCTGACCTGCCAAAGAACAAAAAAATCGCGGAAGAGTGTGGTGTTTCTTTGGAACAAGTTCGTAATTATTTACGACGTAGAGATGTTCTTAGCATGCTGAATACAATCTTAGAAATGGGCAATCGTATTAACACGATTGTGTCGAACATCCTCGGCTTCAGCCGTATAAACTCAGGCGAATTTAAAGAGTACGACCTTGCCAAGCTCCTGGATGATATGATCAGCCTTGCGGCTAATAACTATAATTCACAAGAAAATTATGATTTTCGCAACATTGAAATAGTCCGAGAATATGAGCAACTTCTTCCGCCTGTATTGTGTAATGGAAACGAATTGCAGCAAGTGTTTTTGAACCTTCTCAACAACGGTGCCCAAGCTATGGCGGAAAAAATCTACAATACAGACCATCCACGTTTCATCTGTAGGCTTAAAAAAGATGAAGATATGGCCATTATTGAAATCGAAGACAATGGCACAGGCATGAATAAAAAAACACAAAAACGTATTTTCGAACCTTTTTTTACTACAAAATCAGCAGATAAAGGTACAGGCCTTGGATTATCAGTCTCTAACTTTATAGTAAAAGACCACCACAAGGGTCAAATGTACGTTGAATCTGAACCTGATAAATGGACTCGGTTCACTATAAAACTTCCCCTCGTGTCGCGTCCGCAGCTCTAGCTGGATGTTGATTTTCTCGCCGAAACGTCTGATCGTCCTGAAATACAAAGGGGGATGTCCCATGGGCCTTGGACGACAAGCCGACAGGCAGATCACAATGCGGATCAGCTTTGATATAATCCCCAGATCCAGGTGACGCGCCGTTCATACGGACTCCAGTCCTTGTTGACCAAGTATGCTTTTGACCGCTTCGTCGAGGACCTTCTGCGAGTTTTTTTTGATGCATCCCGAGTCCATCGCTCCATCTCGCCTGACCGTTATTTTTACTCTCTCGTTACTGTAATTCTCAAAGCTTCGAAACCCGTATGCTCGACGTTGTATGAGCTTCATTTTTCGATGAAAGCCCTCAGTGATGCCGTTATTTGGGTGTATCGAAACATCCGAGCCACTTTTTCCTGCCAACTCCGTAACGTTCTTCCAAGTCTTTTTAAAGGCGCAAACAAGTCTTCCTGAAATTGATTAATTTTTTCAAGCAATTGAGCGACGTGGCTAAAGTTGAGCACAGTCCGCCCCGTCATGCAGTCACTTGTGACCAGGAATTCGTCAATGAATTTGCTTCTGTTACGCTTGTGTTTGGACATCCAGTCCTCTGTATTGATTAAATTATAATTAAAAACAGTATGATAGGGTATGATTTGTATCGTGCTAGGCTGGTGGCTTTCTCAAGTTAGTTTTAAGGAAGTTCGCTTCACATCCTCCTGGAGTAGTTTGGAAAACCAGGGCCGCAGTAGCGTTTTGAAATCAGACAGTGGACTGTGGGGGAGAACGGGTTTGCGCGTCCTCCCAAAAAAACATATGGAAAAAAATAATTGCAATCCTACTTCATTACCCACAGCGTTCAGCAGTTTGGCTATAGCCTATACATAAGAAAAAAACTGAGCGCAGGTGAGCTTCCTCGATAGCGGGAACGACGGGCACACAGAGTGTGAAAAGGCGATGAACAACGTTCGGCTGCATTGTAATTATTTGTAATATTGACAAATATACACATGGAGGCGGTTTATGACCGTAAGCAATGCCATTTCCTTTGTCCATGAAGCTGTCCAGACTCCTGAAATCTGGACCCAGCTCGAGAAGGCGAAAACTCCCGAGGAGGTGAAGAGCCTGGCCAGCAAGAAAGGATATTCCCTGAATTCGGCAAACCTCAAAACCGCTATCGAGTACATAAACAGCCAGTGCAGTAAAGTTTCCTCTATCAATGGGACTTCTCCCACCATTTCTACGACGGCCATTGGCAAGGGAACTGGAGTCTCCTTAGGTACTGCGAATCTTGACATTTCGACGCCTGACGCCTCCACCATCTCCATGGCCCAACCCGTAGCCCAGGGAATCGGCGCTGCAACAGATGCTACGTCCTCAAACGAGCTCACCAAGGGCGAAGAACGTGAGGAAAAGGCGGCCGTCGTGACGGCCACCTTCAGCGGCTATTCCCTCAGCGATGCCAAAAAGCAGGTCACCGACACGATAGACAAATGCATGAAAGACGGCATGAGTCAGTCGCAGGCCATCACGTTCGCCAAGGCCAAGGAAGACGCCGTCTATTCCGTGGTCAGGCGTTGGGCGGACAATGGCGTAACTGAAAAAATATATAAAACCGGGCAGGTAGACGTCCCTGAACCAGGCGATGGCATGGAAGCGGGGTCGGCGACCATAGATACCATGAGTGGCGCTGATAAAAAGAAGCTCATGCTCGCATTCGCCAATCAAGAGGTGACCAAAGAATACGCCGAGAGCTCCCCCGCAGGATACACGGATGGTATAAAAAAGTTTGAAAAAGACGTTAAGAACAAAAATTACAAGGATTTGATAAAGGATATCGCAATTGGAGACCAGGCGGCGACCCACACCCCCGCCGATTACGCTTCGAGCTTCAAGTCCTCGGACAAAGCCCTGGAGGCCATGCAGAAGCTGGCTGACACCCAGTCCGTGAAAACCGTAGGCTGGACCAACGTGCAAAGCGCCCTGACCGCGAGTGGGGTTTCCACGTCTCATGCCCGTACAGATGTATCCACCATGGTCTCGGCTCTGGAAAAGGGTGGTTTCAGCGAAGACAACAGCTACACCATTCTGCAGGCCTTGGGAGACATGGCCAAGTCCAAGGGCCTCTCCGAAAAGGACATCGTCTACCTCTGTGACAAGGTGGCGAATCATCAACTTGGCAAATTTTACCAAAGTGCTGGGGGGGCCGCCCCAACAAACACGGACAAGGAAGAGGTCGCCAAGTCTATCGGCGATTATCTGCTCACTCTGGGCCAGAAAATAACAAAGGGCAACTCTCCCTCTACAAGTCAGCTGGACACCATGATCACTTCCTTGGACACAGAAGTGAAGCAAGCCATGGGCGACAAGGCGGACTCCCTGTCCGACTACCTCAAAGCGGTCAACCTGGTGGCGGACAAATACGAGCTTATCGGACCGGATGGAGAGCTGCCCTCTGCCATCACCTCCTATCTGGAAAGCGAAGGGGAGAGCGAAACTTCGGCCCAAGAGACCTTGAAGGGGATGAACACCACACTGAAAGATATCCCTCAGCCTGGCCGGGAGGAGTTGCTTATGTCCATAACCTCGCTGGCCAAGCAAAAAGAACTTCCTCTGAGCAGCCTGAGGGCCATGGTCGACAACACACCGCGGTTCGTCAGTCTGTTGGTGAACAATCTGGGGCATACGCCCACCACAGATGATTACAAAGCCATCGCCGGGGAGCTGTCCAACTTCTACGACGTAGCTGGCAAGTTCATCACCAAAGGAAAGAAGGTTGATATCGACGGTATGGAGGAGATGCTCAATACAATGAGCACCATGACCAGTTCCATCAAAAAGGAACTGAACGTCAGCTACAGTCAGGCGTTCAACATCGCTTGCAGCAAGGTCGGCATGGAGCAGGCTTTCAACCTTTCCGGTGCCAGCTCCACCGAGGCGGACAAGGCATTCACCCAGGAATACCAAGCCCTTGTCAAGTCCGGCCTGACCGCGCAGCAGGCCTCGGACGTGCTCTACAGCAGCTCCCAATTTGTGGAGGCAAAGCAAAAGCAAGGGGTGGACCCGCAGTCGGCCATGTTGGATTTTTTCAAACAAGTCAAGAGCCTGAGCAAATCCGACACGTCTCTGAGCACGAAGGAGGCGGCGGATATCATCGCCATGAAAGGTCAGTTTGAGAACGCGCAACAGTATTCACCACCGCCTGAGGCGACTGTGAGCGATATCATGATCGAATCGGGCCTGAGCATCGGCCTCAGCTCCAGCAAAGCCGGCGAGGAGTTCGACTCCCTGGTGCAGAAAGCAATCCAAAATGGTGACGACCCCGTCCTGGCGGTCTCGCAGGACTTGAGTACCGTAAAAACGACCATGTCTTCCCTGAAGAGTGCCATGCAAGAGGTACAGAAAAGCGTGCATCCGTATAAACGGGATGACAACCGTTCTGATTCGCAAAACGAAGCCGTGGAGAAAAGCTACAACAACACCGTGAAGCAGGTGCCTCAGACTCTTGTGAACCTCTTCAAGAGGAACCTCAACGCCGGCCTGTCGCAGTACCAGTCGCTCAACGAGGCCTGCGTAGAGATTACGGTGCAGAACAAGTGGGACAAAATTCTCGGCGGCTATGGATCGACGACCTTGTCAAGTGATGTGAGCAAAAAAGTAGCGAATGGGGCCACCCCCTATATGGCTCTGGTCAGTTCCGCCAAGCCGTGGGTAAAATCCATGGTCAAAAGTTCCGAAATGGCAAGTGCCTTTAACGACGCCCTGAAGACTGATTACTTTAAAACTTCATCATCCACTGACATAAGCAACTATTTCACCTGGAAAAAATTGTTCGATAAAATAGGGGGCAAGATCGTAGGCAAGTCCATAAACAAAGCCTTTACCTCCAGGGAGCGAATCACAAACAGTGATTTGCAAAAATACTTATTTGACTCATCCGATAATGACGTAATGGATGCGTTTACCTTGGATGACGTGAGCTTGGATACGGGTGAAGACGTGGCAGCGCTAGCGCCCAGCATTCCTGAATCTCTGGGCGAGGCGAGCGCCCTTGAGCTCTCGGGCGACGTTATCCTGACCGAAGTTATCTCCACAGTGGGTACGGAAGTGCTGGGTAATATGCTCGGCGATTGCTTGTTAGCGCTTTTTGGCCTGGCATGAGGCGCCTGTCGCTCGGGCGAAACATGTGACTGAAATACTTCATCTCTAGCGGCTTTCGTGGCCGCGACCACATGCAGGAAAAAACAAACGGAGGAGACAATGGCGAACAATCCCTTACTTGATCGTGTATTTATCGCCGGGTGCGTCACCAGTGACTTGGAACGACAGAAGAACTTCTACGCATGTCTTTTTGATTGGACGTACGAACCTCTTGAGTCGGCCATAGCACGCGAAGTCGTGATAGCCAAAAAAAACGGTATTCCCACGGCCGCCTTCGCCAGCCTGCCTTCCCAGCCTCATCCTTTTGACACCGAGCCAAATTGGCGGGTTGTCATTTCCGTGGACGATGTGGACGCCTACGCCGAAAAGGCTGTGAAGCTTGGAGGTGAGATCGCCATGGCTCCACACGGCGAAGGCGAGAGAAGAAGCTGTATTCTCAAGGACCCCGACGGGCTGCTCATCGTCATCAAGCAAGCTCCTTCAATGATGGAGAAGAAAGAGCCCGGAAAGGAGAAAAAGTTGGAACAGGATATGATCTCTCGTATGCGACGTCTGGCCAACATCATGGGCTAAGCCGTAGAAGCACCGGGCCGGTGCGAATCTCAAGTGGACCAGCCTATTGCTGCGGGCTGGCGGTGCGCTGGCCTTGTGTTTGCCAGACATTTCGCTGGCAAAGCATAAACGCCCCCGGCTATGCAGCCCTCGAACGGGCGGAACTTCTTCAATGTGATGAGAATTCCCCTGGCAAGGCTGGGGGAGTTCTCATCCTGTTCAATAGGCTTGAGCCCTGAAGGGAGATCTCTGCACGGCAAAGCATCTCCATTTTTCTTTATCGCCTCCCAGAACCATATCTCTTGAATATTCTTCAGCTCTTTCTATTTGGTGATTGATTTTTTCTATCACCTCGGGAATGGTATGCGCATATTTCATGATATGGAGGGCGGGATGGGCCAGGATTCGTTTCGGATTGTTGTTGAAGGCGATGGAGCCGAAGGGGTCGCCGATGCATTGGCGCGTGAGGTAGCTGACATTTTTAGTGTTGACGATGTACCGATACATATTCGGAACCAGGCTGGTGGAGAGGGGAAACCCGAGAAAGGATTTCTGGAGTGGGCTTCGTTTGTGTTGAGCGTTGTCAGTGTCATTCCAACGGTGATCGATTTGACCAACCGGGCCAAGTTGGTTGGGAGGTTTCGTAAGCTGATCGGGTTGGCGGAAAAGACACAGCGCGAGGTGAAGGATATCACGATTCTTATTGAATTTAACGATGGAAAGCGCACCGTGTTATCCGGAAGCGATGCTTCGTTGCTGTTGGAAACTGCCAGGAAGTCGTTGGAGCAATAGATATGGCCATTCGTTTCGAGCTTGTGGGCACGGATTTACATTTGTGTATCGGGGAAACCGTACAGACGCGCTCTCTGCAACCTGAAGACTTTACTGTGTTGGCAAATTTGGCAACGCAGTATGATTCCTGTTTGCGCACATGTGGCTCGCTACGCGGAGACGAATTGGTCACGATCGGCACGGCATTGTTCGAGTGGTTGGACGGTGACCAGGGGTGGATGGAGGATATTGAAGAGGAAAACGCGCCGATTTTGGCGTATTTCTGTTCCAGGAAGCGCAAAACCCTATCTCCGGAAGAGATGATATTCTTATCGGCGCCGTGGGAATTGATTTATGACGAGAAACGATTCTGGGCGCATGATCCCAATATTGTTTGGTGTCCGGTTCGACGCTTAGGGAAAGCGAAGGGCACGTTGCCGGTTTCGGAATATGCACTGTCTCTCGCGTTTATGGCGGCCGCGCCCGACTCGCAGACGGTCTTGAATTTCGAGAAGGAAGAGCAGGGAATTTTGGAAGCCACCAAAGACACGCCGCTTGACCTTGTGGTGGAAGAAAGCGGAACCCTGGAAGGGCTGATTGATCTGGCCTCAACGTATAAGCCGCTCGATGTGCTGCATGTTTCTTGTCATGGAGGGAAAAAGCCTCCGACATTATATCTGGAAACAGATATTGGAGAAAAAGACCTCGTTTCGGCAACCGACTTCAGTACTCAATTGGGTAGTAATAGACCGAAGCTTCTCTTTACCTCCGCCTGCTTGAGCGCGGTCAAAGGCTCAGGGGATAATGATGATGATTTGCCAGCGTTGTCCCACGCATTGGTCCAGGCCGGATTTCCAGCCGTACTGGGCTGGGCGGGAAGCGTGTATGACCATGAAGCCAGTTTGTTTGCAAAACACGTCTATGCAAAGTTGGCGACCAAGCAGTCATTGGAAAGCGCGATAGCGTATGGTCGACTGAATTTGGTTCTTGAGACAAACAAGAACGGAAGCGCGTCTCGCGATTGGCATTTGGCGCGACTGTTTCTTGGCGCTTCTGGCGGCGGGGTGTTGTCTGAAGGCGCGATGCAACGCCGCCCCATACACCGGGATCATGGGCATAAGGAATTTCTTGATACCAAAGGCGAGCAGGTTCCCGTTGCCAGTCGAGAGGAATTTGTTGGGCGTCGTCGACAGATTCAGACGATCTTGCGGACATACAAAGACAAAAAATATGCCGGCGTCCTCGTGCATGGAGAGGGGCGGCGGGGCAAGTCGAGCCTGGCGGCACGTATTGGGCACCGATTGCAGGGGCATACCATAGCCGTTGTGCTGAACCGGTACGATGCTTTGGCCATTATAGACGCTGTGGGCAAGAGTGGACTCAAAGGCGTTGTGGCGTGGGCGGAGAAACACAAGGCAGTTGTTAGGGATAATCCGGTTGCTTTCCATGAGGCGCTTCAGGAACTGTTGGGCGAGATTTGCCCACAGGATAAACCGCTTTACCTGGTTATTGACGATTTCGAGCAAGTCTTGGACAAACCGAAAACAGATGATCGTTTTCATGTGGTCAAGCACGCTGTTTCGCACGATATCGCGACGGTCATTCAGGCGTTTCAGACGGCAGCATCACAGAATTTGCCGTCATGCTTGTTGATCACAAGCCGCTACGAATTTCATTGTGTGGATCGTTCCGGTGCGGACGTGGCCAGCCAGCTTGTTACGGTTTCGTTGCCGCCCATGGACGAAGTGGACGGACGTAAGCAGGTGCGGGCAAAGGATGCGGTATTGCTGCGTGAGGACGCGGTACTCCCCTTGGGCGAAGCACTGCAGAATCGTATTCTTCAGGCCGGTCAGGGGAACCCCGGATTGATTGACCTGCTGACGTCGATTGCCTGTGAAGACATAAAGGCGTTGGAAACGGCATTTCATGCTCTACAAGACTATGCCGACTCGGGGAACGTCCCGGAATCGGGCCAGGTGGCCGAATTTCTGGAAGGGTTGTTGCTGGAAAATATGGTCGCTCTGTTGCGTGAGGATGAACGCGAAGCATTGCGGGCCGCGACCCTGTTTGAAATTCCTGTGCCGTCGGTGGCGATGACAGAATGTTTTCTCGCGACAGGCATGAACACCACAGACCCCGGCGCTTCCCGGCTGCGTGCGTTTGGGCTGCTGGACACGTTTCGCGATAGTGTCCAGCCCACGTCCATGGCGTATGCGGTTGCTCCGTTAGCCCGCCCACTTGCCGGAACGGTTTCGGAAGAGGAAGCGTCGAGCCTGGCTCAACAAATTGTACCGGCATTGTTTGCAGCCTGGGGCGACAAAGATGATTCCAAACGCTCCCCGCAAGTCAATATCGAATTATTGCGTCTGGCTGTGCTGGCCGACAACGCCGAGGTAGTTCAAGTGACGGCCAACGATGCTTTGGGCTGGCTGGCGGATAAAGATCTTTACACCATCGGTGCTCCGCTCTCGCGTAAGGCCGAAGCCGTGCTGCAACGGCATGGCATTTCTTTGACTTCTGCTCAAGCTCGAAGGGCAGGAGACTTGCTTCAAGGTGCAGGGGAGGTGCATGAAGCGCAACGCCTTTTCCAACATGGTATTGATCTGTTACCGACAAAAACGTCTCCCGACTATGACCTTGATCTCCATATCAGCTTATTACGTCGATTAGCGGATGTTCGAAATAAAACCGGTGGAGTGGATACCGCGTTGGATGAGTACCAGACGTGTTTACGTCTTCTCCCCCAAAAAGGATCTGAACGACTCCATGCTCTTCTTCAAGGCGACATCGCGCGGATTTATGTTTCGAAGGGCCGTGTTGACGAGGCGCTTTCGCTGCATGAGGA
>NZ_KE386879.1:0-229539 GCF_000429305.1 Desulfovibrio inopinatus DSM 10711 | reverse complement strand
CGCTGCTTGAAAAACGCTTAGATATTAATAAACAATTGGGAGATATGGACGGTATAGCCTCTACGTTATGGGATATAGCCCAAATTGAACTTCAACGCGAAAACATGCAATCAGCGTTTGAAAAACTCAGCGAAGCCTACCCCCTTTTCATTCATATAGGTCGGTTGGATGGCATTTCTTTTGCCGGCCAGCTCTTAGGTTTTTTCCTTTGCCAAACCGACCAACCCGACAAGGGAATTCCCATGTTAGAACGATCCTTAGCAGGCTTTCAGCAACTTGGGATGCAAGATGAAGCAGAACAAACACAAGAACTCTTGGACCGCTTTCGACCTCAGTAACATTCTTTCGATTTTTCAGGAAAGACACGTCACATCGTCTGTTGATCCGCCACCGATTTCATGATGATGGGATATTCCTCATCAATCCACCATTGGACGGCCGGTTCGAATGGTATCCACAGGGGAGAGGTGTCGTGAAAGGATTTCCTTCTGATATGGTAGCGTGCTCTGTGTGTATGGTGGCGAATCTCAACCCATTCCGATGAGGTGTCTATGATAAGCAGAAAGTGTTCATCTTTTGATTCTTCACTGACGTCGATGACGTTTCCTGTCACCTCGATGGTGCCGTTTCGACGAAGCACACGACGCGTTGTTTGAATGGAACGTGTTGGAAGTGGTGATTCAAGATCAAAGATGACTTCCAGAATTTCTTTTTCTCCATGTGGTACACGCTGGGAATCCCAACGATATGTCGTTGTATCATACAAGAAGAGTTGCTGATCTTGGGTTACCGCCACCAACGACGTTACGTTGGTTTTGTCGGGGAAATAAATATATGATCGTGTCGGACCATAATCTTTATATTGAATATCTCCTCGTGGAAATCCATCTTTATGCTGGCGGAGATACTGCAGCAAAGGAAGATGAACGTCCATATCGGAAGGGAGCGGCAGCGACGGAATTTCATCCGTGTTGGTGACGCAATAGACGAGGTGTTTACAGAATCGGCGAGGGTCGGAAGAAGAAAACATCGACCGATAGTATTTCCAATCATGACACGAACATTGCCGAAAAAGTGGAGATATTATGTAGATAACATCGGGCTGACTGAAACTTGCAAACGCGACCTCTTCACTGTCCTTCCATACATCTTCAAAATCATCTCGTGGATTGCGTCTTCGAAAATACACGCGAAATACTATACTTCCATAGAGCACAGCATAACAGATAATGGTAAATACGACAAATTTCATAATGGGTCATTGTTTTTTTCTTTATAGCACGCGATAAACATATTTCCTTCGCGTCACTCTGTGCCTTCGTATCAAATTCCAAAGAAAAACGCCCGGTCAATCAAAAAGTTGACCGGGCGTTTTGAATACGATGTTGAGAACACAAAGCAAGTCCAGCTCGTCACACCATTTTTTGTTCCACCTTCTCAAAGCAAGGAATGCAGAGATGTTGTCCATTATAGCGACGCGTGCGGGATTCCATGGTCATTTCTTTGCACGAGGAGCATTGCAGGCTTTCAAGAACTCGCGCCGGACGAGGAGGGGAGAGGGGAAGCTCGGCTACCTCAAACAGTGTATCCAAGGCTTCGCTCATAAAGTGATTTTGCTGATCCATGCGCACGGCTGCACATTCTGCGCATTCTTCAGGAGTGGCGCAATTATCCGCCATTTTTTGCATGAGTTCGGTCATCCGTTGTGCGTTGCCGCCACGCGCCTCGGGCCGGAGAAGCGCACGAAATCCTTCCCCCGTTGGGCGGTAATAGAACGAGAACGCCATTTTGCCGAAATCGCGATGAATCAAGTTCCCTTTGCCGAACGTGCATCCCAACAAATCTTGAATGGCGTCGACTCCGCACATATCCGTTTCCACAACTGCGACAAGTTCCGAATCTTTCGCGTCTGGCCATCGCAGGCGTGCCAGCTCTGCCGCGCGTATGCCGATGCTGAGGCCGGGGCAGTTATGCCCATGAAATTCGATGACGCGTTCAATCCGCTCAGGCGTGAATGTCTTTTGCATGACTTGTCTCCTTGAACACTGATGTGGGGATGACAATGGATTGCCCATTGAGTTGATGGATTTCCACCGGCAGACCATAGACTTCTTCCACCATGTGTTGGCACAGTTGGTCTGCATTACCGGCGGCAAAGACGGTGCCGTTTTTGAGAAAGAGAAATTTATGAGCAAATCGAAGGGCCGAGTTCAAATCGTGCATGGTCATCACGGCGGCAATGCCATGACTGTCGACGATACGACGTAGAAGATGAAGTATTTCCTCTTGGTTGCGCATATCAAGAGCGCTCGTGGGCTCGTCGAGGAGGAGGAGCCGCGGTTCCTGAACCAACGCCCGGGCGATGGAGACTTTTTGCAATTCTCCGCCACTGAGCTGATCGATAAAACGCAACGCCAACGCCTCCAAACCCATACGTTTGATAACGGCGTCCACCATTTTCATATCTGCATCGCACACATTCCATCGGACATGGGGTTTTCGTCCCATAAGCACGGCATCGAACACTGTCAGGCGTGCCGTATCGCTTCGTTGTGCGACATAACTCACATGGCGTGCGATATCTGCCGGTGATTGGCCTCGAATATTGATGCCTTCAACCAGCACGGTTCCGGCACTGGGGCGTTGAATCGCATTGATACATTTCAGGAGCGTGGTTTTTCCCACACCATTCGGGCCAAGGATGGCAAGAAGTTCTCCTGCTCCAACATGAAAATGGACATCGTGCAGCACGGGATGACTTTTATAATGAAAGCTGACGCCCTGGACATCGAGAATCATGATCTGTTCCCCCTCACAATCAGGTAAATGAACACAGGAGCACCCAAAAACGCTGTCAGAACAGAAACTGGTAAGACTTGCGGCATAAGAATGAGACGTGCGGCAGTATCCGATGCAAGGAGTAAGACAGCGCCACACACAACAGAGGCGGGTAAAAGAAATCGATGATCAGCCCCAACAATTCTGCGGACGACGTGCGGAACAACCAAGCCGACGAACCCAATAATACCGAGGAAGGCAATGATAACGGATGTGAGCAACGACGCGATGAACATCCCGTTCATACGAACCCAATCAACCCGCACCCCAAGGCCTTTCGCGGTTTCGTCTCCTGCTTCGATGGCATTGTAATTCCATGCATGCATCATGAAGTAGAGGCTCGAAACGGCTGTCACACCGGAAATGATGCCGAGTTCACGCCATGACGCGCGTGACACATCGCCAAACGTCCAAAAGACCATGGCGGCCAACTGCACATCGTCGGCAAAGTATTGGAGAAACATGGTCCCGGCAGTGAAGAGCGCTCCAAGCGCTACCCCAGAGAGCACCATAACTTCTGAGCTTGCTCCGCGTATGCGTGAAATAAGGATGATAACACCCGCGGCGAGAATGCTGCTGACCAACGCACAGAGCGTGGTCACAATTGGATTCGTGATGCTGACGGCTCCCACTGAAGATGAGGTCATCGTGCCGGCGGAAAGCACCATGACGCTGAATGCAGCCCCAAAGGAGGCGGCATGCGATATTCCTAAAGTAAATGGAGAACCTAGTGGATTGCGTAAAATCGCTTGCATGGCCGCCCCCGCCACAGAGAGCCCGGCCCCGGCCACGATCGCCGTCAACGCCTGGGGAAGACGAATTCTCCAGATAATGGCGTTGGTTCGTGCCGAGACCTCCCCTCCAGTCAGCGAATGCAGGACATCAAGAACCGGTATATCCGCGGCCCCCAGAGCAATGGACAGAACGAGACCGATACAAAGCGCACACCCTGCCGTAAACATGAAGAGCAACTTCATGTTTACATAACGACGATACGCCGCAGGAACTTGACCGTTTTCAAAATGCATGGCGGTTATTGCATGGGGATTGGACGGAACGCCATAGAATTGAATAGCGCATTCATTTCAGCAAACACGGGTTTGTTGACGAGAAATGTATAGATTGTATCGGCCTGCTGGACGGGATCGATGTATTCAAAGCGATCAGGATAGAGGAGTTTGCCGACAAACCATGCATCAGCAAGAGTCGAACCACAATTCTGCGTATACCAATTATACGGAAGCACACCGTACACCTTGCCGTTTTTCCGGGCCGTCAATGTGGCGTATGCCGGATCGGTACGTAATTCATACAAGGCACCTGCGCTTTCCCCGAGTTGCAGCGTGGAAAGATCGAGAAACAAATAGTCTGGATTCCACTCGACAATTTTTTCTTTGGCGATATCGGCGTGCTGCAAGTTTTTTCCCGAACCGTCTCCCAAGCGTGTGACGGGAAGGGTTTTGACAAAGAGAAAAGGCGGGTAGGCCGGTTCTGTCGATTGGTAGCCGTGCGGTCCTTTATGGGCGACTCCTCCAATATACACCGTCGGAAGCTGATCATCCGGGATGTCCTTTGTCCGCGCGGCAAGTTGATGAATCTGATCATCGAAAAATGCAATGACGGCTTCTGCGCGCTCCTGCTTGCCAAGAACTTCTCCCATAATACGCAACGATGCATAGAGGTCGCTTCGATGCGCTGTCAGATCGCCATAGTTGAGGGGAATAACAGGGATATCTGTTTTTTGCTGAAGCTCGGCCGCATCGTGGCCCATTGTTGGATACGTTTTGAAGATAACCTGCGGTTGAGGGTTCAAGAGAAGAATACGCTCTGGATTGTCATGTCCACGAAATTCTCCAAACGTGGGGAGTTTTTTCAATTGAGGATTGGCGAGCGCGTACGGGCGAGCATCGAATGCTCGTCGTTTTGTTTCAATATCATCGACAGCGACAACACGGTCTTGAGCTTCAAGATAGACCAGGAGACGCAGGCAGCCCGGCCCGGAACAAATCACATGTTGAACATTGCGTAAGGCGAGAGGGTTCCCCAGCGCATCAATCACCGGCGTTTCCGCTTGTGCCGAACCGACAAGACTGAGCACTCCCAAAAAGCAAAGAAGGATACTGCGAATAACAAGATGCTGTTCTTTCAAGCGTATTATATGCATTTTAACACCTTTTTAATGTTAAATATTTAGATTTCGTGTCACGAGACGAGTATACAAATTCATTTTTTGCGTCAAGGAAACCACACGTAGAGGCTTCACAGCACGTTTTTTTTCTGGAGAATTTTCAAGATCGAAAGGATTCAAAATAGATACGATGTCAAAGCACTCCTCGTGAAGAAATGGCGACATCTGGCACCGTCATTTCTTCACGAGAGAGCATTGCGAGAAAGAGAAGGAGGAGAGAAGGAATTGTGAAAAGATAGATCGTTACATCGAATGGGCCGTTAATCGTCGTCGTAGCGTCTGTGGAAAATCTGTGATGACGCTAAAACAACCAGCTTCCAGGAGAGCACAAGCCCAGTCCATATCATTCACCGTATATGGGCTCACTTTAATTCCTTGTCCTGCCAGTGTCTGGACGAATTCCGTATCGATAATTGCTTGGTCTGGGTGATACCCGCATGCGCCAAGGCTTTGGAGATATGAAAGAAGGTCATCGGGGTGCTTCTCTTCGACCAATGCGGCCAGCGGGACATCAGGATCAATACGATGCATGATCCGTAAATATTCATGATTAAAAGAGGATATAAGCACCATGTCCCGTGTTTTCGTTCGCTGCATGGCATCATAGACGTCACGGACAATGCTCACATCGCCTGGAGACGCAATTTGATCTTTGATCTCGATATTGATGGGAAACGCGTTCTTTCGACTGCACTCCAGGACCGCATCAAGTGTGGGAATACCTTCTTCGCCCATTTGAGGCAGTATTTCTGGGGCGATCTCTCCACGAGTAATGGTGCCGTGCGGATCGCCTGCGAGAAACCATGATCCGGCATTGAGTTGACGGAGTTCTTCAATGGTAAAGTGTGAAACCGGCCACGGTTGTCGGTCTAAAAACTGGGTGTGTGTGTGAATGTCCGTCGTGCGATTCAAGAAATCATCATGAAAAACGACAAGTGCACCATCCGCCGTTTTCTGAACATCAAGTTCCCAAAAATCAGCCTTCGCGTCTACAGCGGCCTGGAGTGCACTCATCGTATTTTCCGGCGCAATGGATCGTGCGCCCCGATGAGCGCATACATACCCCGAGCCGGGGAAGCGTTCAAAGAACATCTATTTTTCTCGTTTTGTGAAATACAGATTCACCAAGGCCAGAAGCGATGTGCCCACAATCAACATCAAGGAAACAGCATTGATGACCGGGGTACTTCCGTCACGAACCTGCATATAAAGATTGATGGGGAGTGTAGGTTCCGAGCCGACAAGAAACAGCGTTGTATTGAAGTTTTCAAAACTCATAAGAAAGGCGACAGCACCGGCACCGATGATGGCTGGCTGCAGGTAGCGCAATGTTACATGCCAGATAACACCAAGCCGCGTTGCCCCCAGATTGAGCGCCGCTTCCTCCAAGGAGTGATCAAATTTTCGTAAACGTGCCGACACCACCAACGTCACAAAGGTTGTGATGAAGGAAAATTGTCCGACGACAACCAGCCAAAAACTGGGCCGAAAGATATCCAAGTCGAACCCAAAGGTTGTGTCCACAAATGTTCCCGCAGTATTGGAAGCGAGCAACAGGGAGATACCAAGAATGACCCCAGGGATGACAAGTGGGGCCAGCATAAGAAAATACAAAACACCCTTGAAACGGAACTGCTCCTTTTCAAACAGAAAGCTGGCGCAGGTACCGACAACGACGCTGAAAATCGAGACAAAAAACGCTGTTTGCAGACTTGTTACAATGGATCGCAAAATTTGATCATCGTGAAAAAGGCCGACACGCTTCGGTCCATTGGAGAAAAACCAGTCCAATGAAAAACCTTCCCACGGCAATGCAGGAAAGTTGGAATCGTTGAACGCCAGAACGCACGTTACCAACAGCGGGGCAAATAAAAACACGAAGTAGAGTACAATGAAGAAATTAAATGACCAATTATAGGTCCGGCTGCGCGGGAGAGATCGAATCATGACGCCACCTCACCGAGTTTTTGCCGTGAGATGGTCAAACCAATCCAAATGATCAAGGAACTGAGTACCAGAAGCAGGAAGCCAAACGCCGCCCCCTGGTTCCAGTTAAAACTGGCAATAAACTGGTTATAAATCTGCTCGGTAAACCACAACGAATTTTTCCCGCCCATAAGATTCGGTGTCAGATAGTTGCCAAGGGTTAACATGAAGACCACGATGGCCCCCGATGTGATACCCGGCTTACAATGAGGAATGATGATCGTTCGCCAGATGACGAACTGATTGGCGCCGAGATCATGTGCTGCTTCAATCAGACTATCGTCCAAGCTTTCCATCACAGACACCAGCGGAACAATCATGAAGAGCATGGACGTGTAGACAAGCCCCATGATCATAGTGGCGTCATTGTAAAGCATTTCAATGGGAACCGTAATAATACCGAGTTTCAGCAGAATAAAGTTGATGACTCCGGACTCGCGCAACAAGATCATCCAGCCATAAATACGCACCAACTCACTCACCCAGAAGGGGAGCAAGAGCAAAATCATGAGCGCACCTTGGACTCGTTTCCGGGCCAACTTCGCGATATAAAAGGAGACCGGCATGGCGATGAGAAACGTAATGAATGTTGTCAAAATGGCGTAGATTGCCGTGCGGACAAAGGTCAGCCAATAAATGGGTTCGGTGAAAAAGTTAAAGTAATTATTGAAGGTCCAGACGAGATCGCCGTAATCATTTTCTCCTCGTAAACTCATAATGAGAAGATCAATGTTCGGCAAAACAATCAACAAAAGCAGCCACATCAGCACTGGGGCCAGAAAAATCCACAAGGTAAGTCGAGAGCCTTTCATGTCCTATTCCTCCGCCTGGAATGTGACACCGGCTTCATGATGCCAACCCAATGTAATCGTGTCGCCGGGACGGATATAATCGAACTTGCGATTTTGCGGCAACGCAACCAGCAATTCATGTCCTTGTTCCGTGACGGTCAGCAAACGACTGTTAGCACCATCGAAAAGGATACTTTTGACGATGACGCCGAAAATGTTCATCCCCTTCGTCTCTTTGGGCTCAATACGCATGGCTTCGGGACGAAGGAACAAGGTCACCTTGGCCCCCTCGACACACGCAGCATTGTCGCGAACTTCAAACGCATGGCCTTCGGCTGTCGTCACAACCGCTGTTTCGGGAGAAGGGCGGGTGAGTAAACCTTGCCAGGTGTTGTTGTCGCCGACAAACCCCGCAACGAATGGTGTTGCCGGTTCGCTATACAATTCCTGTGGTGTTCCGACTTGTTCGAAACGGCCCTTATTCATGACCGCCACTCGATCCGACATCACCAGAGCTTCTGATTGGTCGTGAGTGATATACACGAATGTCGTGCCAATCTCGGCCTGGAGTTTTTTAAGTTCGACTTTCATCTGTTCACGCAACTTCAAGTCCAGCGCTCCCAGCGGTTCATCCAGCAGTAACACCGACGGCTCCAACACGAGGCATCGGGCAATAGCGACACGCTGTCGCTGACCTCCTGACAGTT
The DNA here is from genome assembly GCF_000429305.1 of Desulfovibrio inopinatus DSM 10711. Classification (NCBI taxonomy): domain Bacteria; kingdom Pseudomonadati; phylum Thermodesulfobacteriota; class Desulfovibrionia; order Desulfovibrionales; family Desulfovibrionaceae; genus Desulfovibrio; species Desulfovibrio inopinatus. The sequence continues at coordinate 221,029 of NZ_KE386879.1, read as the reverse complement.
GGCTGACTTGTTTGGAGCCGTAACCAGGCAGCTCGACCCGCTCCAGTATGGAGTGAACCCGTTTCTTGATCTCCTTGCTGCCTACGCCTCGGCGTTTGAGACCGAAGGCAATGTTTTCTTCCACATTCATCATGGGGAACAGGGCGAGATGTTGAAAGACAAGGTTAACTGGGCGACGGTTCGGCGGAACCCCAAGCATGTTTTTCTCACGGATTTCGATCACGCCCGACGTCGGCTCTTCGAATCCCGCAATCATGCGTAGGAGGGTTGTTTTCCCACAGCCGGAAGGGCCGAGAATGGAGAAAAATGTGCCTTCAGGTACTTCGAATGAAACCGTATCAACAGCGATAAAGTTGTCGAACTGTTTGATAAGGTCACGGGTGGAAAGATCGTTGGGCATGACGTTGATGGGGCTGAAAAGTGAACGAGGCGGAGGAGTGGTATCCTCCGCCTCAATGACGTTGTTACAACGAAACGGCTAGTTGGCGGCCTTGATCTTGTCAAGCACCTTGCCTTCCATGCTTTCCAGCTTGGCAGGAACCGGCGGATACCACTTGATGTTATCGATGGCAGCCTGCGGGAAAGAACGCGTGAAGTTTTCGCTCACAGCAGCATCGGTGAACTTCATCGCATCTTTCGATGCCGTGGCGCATTTTTCCTGTGTGGTGAAGTACCCAGCGTTTTCGGGCTTCATCATGAAATTGATCCACTTGTAAGCGGCAGAGATATTTTCAGCCTTTGCAGGAATGGCAAAGGTATCAATCCAGCCCAGAGCACCTTCTTTAGGAGCCTTGAAGTCAATGGCCTTGTTATCGGCGTGCAGTTTCCATCCGCCGGCATCCCACGCCATGGCAACATAAACTTCACCGGAACGCATGGATTCAATCAAGGAATCACCATTAGCCCAGTAATTCTTCACAATGGGTTTCGCTTCAATGAGTTTGGCGGAAACGGCGTCGAGCATTTTTTTGTAGCCTTCCACATCGCTGTACAGCGCAAACGGATCATATCCGAGAGCGAAGCCCATGGCGATAAGAGTCGGCCGTTTCAGACGGTAGCTCACGCGTCCTTTATACTTGGGATCGATCAGCGCCAAGTAGGAATCGACGCCGGGAGCTTTGTCATTATTGACGATAAGGCCGGATGTACCCCAACAAAATGGGACGGCATAGGACTTGTCATCAACCAAAGTGTTCTTCTTCACAGCAGCCAGCATGGAAGGGATAAACAAATCGGATTCGATTTTGGAATAATCCATGGGCTGATAGAGATTGTATTTGGCCTGCACTGAGGAAATTCGGTCCTGAGAGGGCTGGGCAAGGTCAAAACCGGCACCACGGGTAGCGCGCAGTTTGGCAATCATCTCTTCGTTGTTGGAGTAGGTGACTTCGACTTTGATGCCGGTTTCTTTCTCAAATGCTTTAACCAGCTTTTGTGGGGCATAGCCTTTCCAGGTCAACAGCTTGAACGTTTCTGCCTGGGCTGCTCCAGCCATGGCGAATACCGCCAGCAGGGCAACGACGAGAATCTTTTTCATGGGTTCGACTCCGTTTGCAGGATGATAGAAAAAAACACAAAAACGATATGTTTCGTGATGCTTCTCCAAATGCGGCAGGACCGTGACACAAGCGTGTTACAATTTCTTTTCAAGTCTGAACGTGCTGTGTTTCCTCTCACTTTGTCTAAGAGAAGCCGATGTCTCGATTAACACAAAATTATACTTTGAGGAATCATTTTGACCCACATACACGCTTTCATATGTGGCTTGTAGGTATGTATCGAAGGGGAATGAAACGAGTGGAGGGGATCTATACGTTTTCCATTAATGAACAGGCCTGATCGCAAACACAAAAAAGGCCCGAATCTTCCGATTCGAGCCTTTGAAATTTTTGGTAGCGAGGGAGGGACTTGAACCCCCGACTCTGCGGATATGAGCCGCATGCTCTAACCAACTGAGCTACCTCGCCCTGTTTCCCCTCAACGGGAGAGGCGTTGATACAAATTCGAGCGGAGCTTGGCAAGTCCTTTTTTGCATTTTTTTAAATTTTTTTCTTTGTCGGCTTAATCTGTGTCTAATGGGAGCTTATGTTTCTTTGTTTCTCTATCTTTTAACATCAAGGCACACGTCGAACAAATCTCGTCATACAACTCTGTTTCCCCGCTCGCTATGCGCTTGGCCAACGCTAATTGGTCTTCCCGGCATTCTGCTCGACCGTCTAATCGTGCCGCTTTGACGGCTTTGAGAATATCGGAAAAAACCGGGCCGGGACTCACGCCTAAACGAATGAGATCATCTCCCGTAATATCCACAGTGACATGGCGCAATTGGGTGAGAAAACGCGACAGGTATTTTCGTACCGGTTCTTTGGGATACCGCGCCATAAGAAACAGGATTCCTTCCAAGGGAACGGCTTCAAGCATAAAGTAGATATGGCTCGAAGCAATTTCGCGGTTCCCCCAGTAGATAAGCTGTTTGGAGGCCTCCCAAAGAAGAATACGAAGGGAGATGATTTCACGCTCATGTCGTTTCGTCAGCGCCAAACGGCGGAATACCGACAGAACTTCAGGAGTGTCGAGTCCGGAACAAAGTCCCATAAAGTAAATTTTCCACACTTCGGGCTCGGTGTCAGAGTAAAGCATGCGATACCACTCAAGCACCTTCTCCGTTTCTTCAAGTAATCGTTTACGTTTTATGGTCAGCCCTAGCGAGGGATGAATTGCAGAGAGCAATTTATATGATTCCATACGAAGAAAGCACGCGTACGGCGTTTTGCCTTCAAGGATATGCCGCAACTCATGAAAAACGCGCGCACCCGAAAGTTTATGGAAAAAGTTGAGTTGAATGGCATTTTTGATAAGGCGGTCGGTTTGAGGACCGATGTGGAATTGAAAACGCTGTTCAAAACGAATTGCACGCAAAATGCGAGTCGGATCTTCCACGAAACTTAAAGAATGTAGAACACGAATTACTTTTTCTTTAATGTCTCGCTGAGAACCAAAAAAGTCCACGAGTCTGCCGAAAGAATCCGGGTTGATATGAACGGCAAGCGCATTGATGGTAAAATCGCGACGATACAAATCCATTTTGATGGATGACAATTCCACCGTCGGCAGAGCAGCTGGATATTCATAATACTCCAGTCTCGCCGTAGCGACATCGACTCGTGTATCATCGGGAAGAACAATGACGGCGGTTTTGAATTTTCGATGCGATTTGGAACGTCCACCCAACCGAGTCGCGAGTTTCTCGGCGAATCGAATCCCATCGCCCTCAACGACTATGTCGAGGTCGTCATTGGGTTCGCCAAGAAGAATGTCGCGCACAATACCACCAACGATATAAGCCTCGCATCCCATTTCCTGTGCAAGGTTTCCGGCAGCCTCGAGAACGTTCAAAAACTGTTTTGGGATACGCTCCGTAATAATACTTCCAATATTGCGTTCACGGCGGCTCTCCGTCAGGAGCGATTCAGAAATACGGGCCGGCTCGTCGATAAGGGTATTAATAAGGTCGGTTCGAGTAATGACACCAACAATGCGACCACGATCCAAAACCGGAACAAGTCGCTGCCCAAGCGACAAAATGATTTCCATGACGGCATAAAAGTCGGTGTCACGGTGAACGGTTTGCACCGATCGCTTCATGTATTCGCCAATGGCCACATCGCCCAAGCCGTGTTTGATGGCCTTACTGACAATGTCGCGTTCGAGGAGCCCGACGCAATCGCCAGCACAAAGTACGGGAGCGGCCTTCAACCCATAGTGCGTCATGACATCAAGAGCCGAGTTAATATCGTCGGTTTCGATGAGTGATACGGCCGGTTTATTCATGAGTTTTTCAGCCAAAATCTGTGGATTGACCTGGGAATAGAGCAGGCCAAAGAGTTCTTCTTTTACCTGAGCAAGGGTTTTATCCTTGATTGAGGCTGAAGCGGCATAGGCATGCCCCCCACCTCCTAATGATTTGCAAATACGCCCCACATCGACATCGGCACTACGAGAACGGGCAACCACATGTACTCGGTCTTTCATGCGAGCCAAGGCAAAAAGCACGCGGATATTTTCCATCTCAATGAACTTATGAACGAGAATGGCCAAGTCGCCGACGAATTCTTTCGTGGTGCATTCGGCAATAACGACCGTTGATCCGTTAATATCGTGCTCAGTGGCCGATTCAATAAGGCTGCCCATGATCGTAATTTGTTCGGAATCCAGATCGCGGGTGATGAGATCGGCAACAACATCGACATCCATACCTTTGGATCGCAGCCAACCCGCGATTTCAAAGTCATATTGCGTGGTGGAGTTAAACGAAAATGAGCCCGTATCCTCGTATATTCCGATTCCGAGAAAAGTCGCTTCTTCTGCGGTGACATCGATATTTCGTTGTCGGATGCAATCAACAATGACCGAAGTGCACGATCCCCAGGAGCGTACATCGGCGAAGTCGGCAGAAACGTCATCTTCCGTATCAGGATGATGATCATACACATGGATTTGGAGATCTGGGTTGGCAAACACAGGCTCGACGTGTGGAACGCGGGTGCGTTGCCGATTATCGACCATGACGAGGAGCTTGACCGACGTCGGGTCAATCTCTTTGAAGGATTTAAAGTTGAACAGATAGGTGGCGCTATCAATAAAAAAATTGCGAATATTTTTTTCCTGGCTGCCGGGAAAAATAAGAACAGCTCCAGGATACAGCTTACTTGCGGCAATCATGGACGCCAAGCAGTCGAAATCGGCATTGGCATGACCGGTAATGATGGTATGCGCAGTGATTTTTTGGGATTCAGCAATTTGTGTCATAAGAGAAAGCATCCAAAGGAGTTATATTTTCGAGCGGGGATGAAAGTCATGGTGCATTTTGTACAATCGGTCACGCTGAACGTGGGTATAGATTTCCGTTGCACTGATGTCGGCATGGCCAAGCAGCATTTGAACGCTCCGGAGATCGGCGCCACCTTCGAGAAGATGGGTGGCAAAGGAGTGGCGGAGACTATGCGGAGAAATTGCCGTGGAAACATTGGCTTTGAGCGCGTAGCGTTTGATGAGTTTCCAAACTCCTTGTCGAGATAAGCCCTTGCCTGAACGATTAAGAAAAATTTTGTCCTCAACCGGTTTGAATGCTCCTCGAACGGCATCTATATACCGAACCAGGAATTCCTGCGCCGTATAGTGAATAGGGACAATACGTTCTTTGGACCCCTTGCCAAATACTTTCAGAAGCCCCGTCTGGGCATCAAAATCAAGCGGACGTAAATCAATAAGTTCGGAGACACGCAAGCCCGCGGCATAGAGGAGTTCCAGCATTGTTTTGTCGCGAAAACCAAGGGGTGTTGCTGTATCAGGAGCAGCCAACAGTTTGGCGACACCATCGATAGATAATACTTCCGGGAGTTTGCGTGGAAGTTTCGGGTTTTCAACCAATTCGGCCGGGCTCATTTCAAGGTGGCCTTCTTCGACACAATAAGAGAAAAAACCTCGCAGTGAACTTAAGTGTCTCGCCAAGCTTGAACTTTTCAAACCGCGTTTTCGTAAAAACATGAGATAAAGGAAGATAACGCTGTCGTCCACAGATTCCAGTTGCGCCTTTTTCTCGTTGAGAAAGCCGAGAAACAAAGAGAGATCGGCGCTGTAGGCACTCAGGCTATTTTCGGATAATCCTTTTGAGATAAGAATATACTCAAGATAGCTATCTACGAGAGGGTGGACCGGGAGTGTCTCTGTGTCCTTCTGGGAAAAATCAGAAAGAGGAGAGGAGGGTGTTTTGATTGACACGGAACAAACCTCTTTTTATGCAATTCTTTCGTTTTGAATGTGCGCATCGGCACCAACGCCGAAATACCCATAACGCAGAATGACTCGACAGGAAACGAGGAGCTCCTTTATATGTCGCAATTTCAGTTCGCTAACCGGTTGGCCACCTTGCCTCCCTATCTTTTTGCCGAAATTGACCGCGTTAAAAACGAGGTGAAAAAAAGCGGTATCGACATTATCAGTCTTGGTATCGGTGATCCCGATATCCCGACCCCTGACTTTATTGTTGAAAAACTCTATGAAGCCGCCAAAAAGCCGGAGAATCATCAGTATCCGTCCTATGTTGGCTTACTTTCCTTTCGTCAGGGCGTAGCCGACTGGTACAAACGGCGTTTTAACGTCGACCTTGACCCGGAAAACGAGGTTGTTAGCCTGATTGGCTCCAAAGAAGGTATAGCCCACTTTCCTTTTGCGTTTATCAACCCGGGAGACCTTGCCCTTGTCGCTACGCCGAATTACCCTGTTTACGGAGTGGCTGTAGGATTTGCCGGTGGAGAAGTCGAATACACGTCTTTGACGGCCGAAAATAACTTTCTTCCCGATCTCGATTCGATTTCCGATGAATCGTGGGAAAAGGCCGTTATGCTTTTTATCAACTATCCCAACAATCCCACAGCGGCCTGTGCTTCTCTTGATTGTTATAAAAAGCTTGTGCAAAAGGCCAAAGATACCAATACCATTCTCGTGTCGGACGCGGCCTATACTGAAATGTATTACGACCCGGCCGACAAACCAATCTCCATTTTTGAGGTTCCTGGAGCGAAGGACGTAGCTATTGAGTTCCACTCGTTGTCCAAAACCTACAATATGACGGGCTGGCGTATTGGCATGGCCGTCGGCAATGCCAGCCTGGTGAAAGGCTTGGGAAAAATTAAGGAAAACGTGGATTCTGGCATCTTCCAAGCCGTACAGGAAGCTGGTTTGGTCGCATTGGAAAAGGGCGATCCCTATGCTGAAGAATTTCGCGGTATTTATAAGGAGCGTCGTGATATTTGCGTCAGCGCCTTGCAGAAAATGGGTATTGAGTGCATGGTGCCGAAAGCCACTTTTTATGTCTGGTGCAAGACCCCCACAGGATATACCTCGGCAGAATTTGTCACCAAAGTGCTTCGTGAGACCGGCGTTGTCGTGACTCCGGGGAATGGCTTTGGCGGACCGGGCGAAGGGTATTTCCGCATCGCGCTGACTGTCGAGAAAGATCGCATCGAGGAGGCCGTGTCACGTCTGGCCAAACTGTAACCGCGTTTGTTGGCCTGGGTGGCAACCTGGGCGATGTGGCGCAAACTCTCGAAAACGCTCTGGCACGGCTTCATGCCGTGCCAGGCATCCAAGTTCTTGCCGTATCCTCTGTCTACAAAACTGAACCGCAGGGCGTGAAAGACCAACCTTGGTTCGTGAATCGTGTTGCGAAATTCGCCGTAGACGCCTCCATGACACCTCAGGGGCTTCTTGCCATTTTGCATGATGTGGAGAGGGCATTTGGCCGGCAACGGGAAGGGGAACAACGATTCGGCCCCAGACCGATTGATCTTGATGTACTCGCGTTCGGCGATATCATCATGACGACGCCGGAACTCATTGTGCCACATCCTCGAATGTGTAAACGGGCTTTTGTTTTGGTCCCACTCGTTGAAATTGCTCCGGACTGGAAATTTCCCGGTGGAGAATCGGCAACAAAAGTGCTTTCGAGGCTTGATTATCATATTGAAGGGGACATTATCCGCCAAAGCGACGGATAAAGAAACAACGAGGACCGTCCTATGTTTAAATTCTTAATTTTTATTGTTGCGGGCGTCGTGCTGTGGAAGCTCTTCACTGGTGACAAAAAGCAAAAAGCAAAAGTCAATCAGCAAGAAAAAGAAGCGATGGCCGCTACAGGTGAAATGGTCAAAGATCCTATTTGTGGGTCTTTTGTCTCGAAAGAAAGCGACATCCGAGTAAAAGCCGGAGACAAGACCATGTGCTTCTGCAGCTATGAATGTCGGGACAAGTTCCTCAAGCAAATTCGCGCTGAACAAGACTCCGATGCATAAGGTATGACGAAACCGAACGTGCATCGTCCGGTGAAATCTGCACCAGCTCATATCAATCTCAATTGGTCTTAGCTGGTGCAGCGTCCGTTTAGACCCCATTAAAAAATTCTTTTTCCTCAAATCAAAAAGTTTTCGTATTCCTTTCAAAATTGATTTTTTACACCCCATAAACCAAAGGATAATCCAAGGTGTTTATGGAAAAATTTGATCTGTTTCGTAACTTCCTTTTGTCTCATAATGTAAATTATGTAAACTTTGATAACGAAAAACTCTTCTCATCTCAGATTGATACCTTCCTTTGCCGTCATGAGGTACACTCCTCGCCTCACTCTTTTATGAAACGTTAATAAATCCTCTCCTACGGATTGAGTCTTTGACGAATTTGTTTTTTGCAAAAGCAATCCGGTGCAAACACATCAATCACATGGTGCACATGGTTGGCCAGATTCAATCCACAGTTCAGGATGTGCACCATATGATCGGATTCATCGTTTCTTAATCAGTCGTCAAGCCACAACGAGACAAATCGAAATGCCGTCACATCCACAAGCCCCTTGTCCGTCAATTTCAATGCTGGGATCACGGGCAACGCCAAAAAAGATAACTGCATAAATGGTCGCATCGCTTGCGGCTCCGCTGCGTGACAAAGAGTGTAATACGATTCAATAAGTGACCTGTATTTCAAAACGACATCATCGAGACAGTCTCGACTCATCAACCCGGCTATAGGTAAATCAACCAAAGACAGAACTTGTCCTTCAGAGACGACAACCAATCCGCCTCCGGTTTTTCCCAAGGCATCAACCGCTATCAGCATATCAGTATCGTCAACACCTGCGACAATGAGGTTATGTGAGTCATGTGCCACGGTTCCAGCAATGGCGCCGGAAGCCAAACCAAGCCCTTGAACAAAGCCGAGACCGATGTTGCCGGTATTGCGGTGTCGTTCTATGACGGCGAGCTTGGCAACATCGTGATCCGGCGCTGCCACAGCATGCGTTCCATCGGATTGGGGCTGCATATGGACCTCACGTGTCACAATCTGACCCGGATCAAGGGCAATGACACGCAATTTTCCCGATCTCATAGGTATCTCCAGATCGTTCTTCTGCGGCTGTGGCCAAGATGCACGGGGCAATGAAGAGAATTCGGAAGGTTTACATAATAAGGACACGATCGATTCAAGAGGCTGCCCTGAGAGATGAATATGGGTCGGTCGAAATGTATTGAGATCGTCAACAAGAAAGAAGTCCGCTCGATATCCTGGCGCAAGTGCCCCACGCCGACGTAAACCGAAATATTGCGCGGTATTGATGGTAGCCATTTGAATGGCCCACAACGGGTTGAGGCCCTGGGATATGGCGAGACGAATGAGATGGTCGATATGTCCAAATTCCTGGAGGTCGCTGGGAGTCAAGTCATCGCACACAAAGCTCAGGTGACGAGTATTTTCCGGCGTGATCATGGGCAAAAGAGCTTTCAGATTATGTTCAGCACTCCCCTGCCGGATAAAGATGTGCATCCCACTTCGTAATTTTTCCACCGCTTCTTCCGGGTCGACACACTCATGGTCGGATGTCGGTCCGGCCAGAACATAGGCTTGCAATGCTTTACCTGTCACGCCAGGGGCATGGCCATCGATAATCTTGCCGGAAGCCGCATCGATTTTGGCAAGTATCTCGGGGTCTCCATGAATTACACCCGGAAAGTTCATGACTTCAGCTAACCCGAGGACTCGTTCCCCCTGTTCTGCGATAAGGTCGGCGACGTCATGGGCGTCTAATCTGGCGCCCGAGGTTTCCAAATCCGTTGCCGGTACACAGGACGGCACCATAACATAGACGGTCATGGGTAAATTGGCCGAGTTGTTTAAGATAAATTCCATGCCTTTTCGTCCCATAACGTTGGCAATCTCATGCGGGTCACAGACAACGGCACATGTCCCTCGTCGAGCCACGGCCATAGCCAAGGCATGTGGGGACAACAGCGTCGATTCAATATGAATGTGTCCATCAATGAGCCCTGGGCAAAGATATCGACCTTGCCCATCGAGAACCGTGTGCCCATCATAATCCCCAAAACCAACAACGATATCGTCGCATACTGCCATGGTTGTCGGATAGATTTCACCGGAAAGAACATTGACGAGTTTGCAATTACGAACAACCAAATCAGCAGGGATGTCCCCGCGGGCGACTGCGAGATACCTGGAACGTAAAGAGATCGTGCTTCCCATATTTCTCTCTCCTATTTCCGGGAATTGACGGGTGTTTCCACAACGTTTAGCTTCTCTTTCAATACGATATTATAAGACATTCAACCAAGGAAAATACACATGTCCACCATTTTGGATTGTCAGGGTTTGGATTGTCCCCAGCCAGTCATTCGGTGTAAACAAAGCATTGAGAATGACAGCCCCTCTACGCTTACCGTCATTGTGGACAATGAACCCGCTCGAGAAAACGTTGGTCGTTTTCTTCGATCCCGAGGATATGATGTCACCTTTGAACCGGACGGCTCTGTCTGGAAAGTCGTTGGCACCAACCAGCAGCCTGGCGCTACTCCAGATACGGCCTCAAATCCTTCTCTAGACCAGGCTCAACCGGTCGAAATCGGACGCGTCACTATGGTACTCATTTCAACACAGTATTTGGGTGTTGGGAGTGATGAACTCGGTGAAAAACTTATGCTGAACTTTATCAGCACGTTGCCGGAGATGGGTGACCATTTGTGGCGCATTGTTCTTGTTAACGGTGGAGTCAAACTTGCTGCCGGAAATGGTCCCATCGCCAAGAAGCTTCAGGAAATCGAATCATCAGGAGTGAGCATTCTGGTTTGCGGGACGTGTCTGGAGTACTTTGGCTTACTTGAAGCGAAATCAGTTGGCCAAACAACGAACATGCTTGATGTGGTCACGAGTTTGGACAATGCCGATAAAGTCATCAAAATCTAATCATACTTCCCATTCGTCAGACGAAAAACCGATGATTCGAATCAATAAAGCACTGGCTGAGGCTGGTATTTGCTCTCGTCGTGCGGCCGACGCCATGATCGAACAGAAACGCGTCCATCTGAATGGTCGTCTTGTCGAGACACCAGGGGTGAAAATCGATCCGGAGAATGATGTCCTGAAAGTCGACGGCAAAGTGGTGTCCTTCACCCGTCGGGAGCAAAAAGTCTATGTGTTGCTCAATAAGCCGGTGGGTGTTGTCACGACGGCCAGTGACCCTGAAGGACGGAGAACCGTTCTCGACATCGTGCCACAAGCGGAACGGGCTCGCCTTTTTCCTGTTGGTCGACTGGATATCCAATCACGAGGTCTGCTTTTGTTGACCAATGACGGTGAACTTGCCTATCGCCTGACACATCCCAAGTGGCATTTACCGAAAGTATATCGTGTCCGTGTTCGGGGTGATGTCACAAAACAGGCTTTGGAGACGATGCGGGGTGGCATGACCTTGGCAGAAGGCGATGTGCTCGCCCCTGTCAAAGTGCGTGAAATTCGTCGACTTCGAGACGGTGCGGTACTGGAAATGGAGTTGATACAAGGACTCAATCGTCAGATTCGCCGCATGTGTCGGGATCTCGACCTTGATGTCCTCACATTAACCCGCATTCAGATGGGCCCCATTGTTTTGGGCGATCTTCCACCGAAAGGAACACGACATTTGACTCCTGCAGAAGTCTCGGACTTACGTCGTGCTGTTCGGCTCGATGAGGTGAAGGGGCCAGCTGTATAGGTTTGAGGAATGTTATGTTGTCGGGATGGGAAGGTTATGCATTCGCAAAAATGAGAGCTTATCCCAATAGCCTCGTTGGAAGGCAATCTTTCCATCCAGGACATGAAAAAATCCACAACCGCGGAGTCCGAGAGGATCTTTCCATTCCAGAATAGCCCATTCACCATCTTCAAAAATATTCTCAACAATGCACGTCATGTCGGCCTGGGCAAATTCCGATCGAAACATGGCTTTAATGGCGTCTTTTCCTTCAATCGGCGCATTGGCTACTTGATGGTTTACAGCATCGTCAGCATACAGTTCGGCTAAACTGTCGGCATCTCCACGGTTGAATGCTTCAACGAATTGTTCAACAACTGCTCTGGGACGCATCCTTTTCTCCTTTGCTGTTTTTCTCAGCTCAAGGACTCTGTACCAAAAGATTGTAGCAGAAAAAAGACACGGGTTTGGACGTGTATCCAAACCCGTGGAACATGATACGAAACAGAGAACGGTCGAGAATGCTCTGTGCGAGAAGCCGTCTACTGCGTATTGTCGAATACTTCGATATTTTTTCCAGGAGTAAATGTAAAATAATCGGAAGGGAACTTCGGATTCTCCTTGAGATCGAACAGACTCAAATCGTTGATATTGCCATAGAAGTCTTCAAGGACGATTCGAGTCAGCAAATGCGTTTTCGGATTGACCCAAGCTTCAGCTCGAATCAGGCCGGGTTCGGCTTGTCTTGGAATAAGGGTGAGACGAACCGTATCTCCTTCTTGAGTGGGGTTTGGTTCAACAAAAAAATCCTGCTTCAAATTGGCTTTACCGGTGAGAAATCGCAGCATGGTTTTGGAATCAAGAATCTCATCGGTCCTGTATTTATAGGCGACCCCTTCATCGGGGAATGCATCCCAAACAACCTTATTTCCAATCAGAAGCAGTTCTTTTTCTGGCTTTGTCGTCTCCCACCGAAGAAACTTTGGTCTTCGATAGTCGATAACACCTTCACGTTGTTGAATTTCACCACTGGCGGCATTCGTCATGTTTTGGACAAATCCGGCAGTAAACGCGTTGAGGGCTTCATACCTTTTTTGCATGTCGTCGGTGAGCGTTTTGACATCGACATCGACATCGGCCGCGCCAGCAACGCTATTCATCATCAAAACGCAAATCAGAGCCCAGAAAAAGCTCCGTAAATGAAAAACGATGTTCATTGTCGCTAATCCTTTTTGATGACAGCCCGTGGCTTGCTGCCTTCTTGAGGGCCAAGGATGCCGTCCCGCTCCATCTGTTCGATATAACGGGCAGCCCGGTTAAAGCCGATGCGAAATCGGCGTTGAATGAATGAAATTGATGCTTTGCCCTGCTCCATCACAAATTCAACAGCTTGGCCATACATGGGATCCGATGTGACATCGTCCCCATCGGGAGGCCCACCGCCAGCACTGGAGCTACTTTGCTCTTGTTGCCATGCGGCAAAATCCAGTTCGAATTTGGCTGGTCGTTGTTCTTTCCAATAATCGACCACTTGCGCGGTGTCTTCATCACTGACAAACGCGCCATGCATACGCACCATTTTCCCGCCGCTCGGTTTGAACAACATGTCCCCACGGCCAAGAAGATTTTCCGCACCATTACTATCGAGGATAGTCCTCGAATCGTGACGGCTGGTCACCTGGAAAGCAATGCGCGTTGGAAAGTTGGCTTTGATCAGTCCGGTCACGACATCGACACTCGGGCGTTGTGTTGCCAGAATAATGTGGATACCGGCTGCACGCGCAAGCTGTGCTAATCGGACAATACTTGCTTCCACTTCTTTGGAGGCCGTCATCATGAGGTCAGCTAATTCGTCAATGATGATGACAAGAAATGGCATGCGTTCAAAGTCGGCAAACTCTTCGGGTTTGTTTTTACCCATTTTGGCGATGCGCTCGTTATATCCGGCAATATTGCGCACGCCGAGTTTGGCCATGGCTTCATACCGCCGGTCCATTTCATGGACGGCCCAATCCAGCGCGCTTTTCGCCAGTGACATATCCGTCACAACCGGGTGCACAAGGTGTGGCAAATCGGCGTAGACCGCTAATTCAATACGTTTTGGGTCGACGAGAAGCAATTTAACCTCGTCAGGTGTCGCTTTATAGAGGATACTCAAAAGAATACCGTTAATGCAGACACTTTTCCCGCTCCCCGTTGCCCCGGCAACGAGTAAATGCGGCATTTTCGCTAAGTCAGCCACGAAGGGATGCCCCTGAATATCTTTACCAATGGACAACGTTAAGTGCGAAGCTGATTTGTCGAAAACTTTTGATTCGAGAATGTCACGCAGATAGACGGTCTGACGTTCTTTATTGGGAAGTTCAATACCGACACTGTCTTTTCCTGGAATCGGCGCTTCGATACGAATCGCCATGGCTTTCGTCGCCAGAGCAAGGTCGTCTGTCAGGTTTGCAATACGACTAATTTTGATCCCTGGAGCAGGTTTCAGTTCGAACATGGTGACAACCGGCCCAGGCATGATGCGCGAAACATCTCCCTGAATGCCGAAATCATTCAAACAGGTGACGAGTTTTGTTGCTTGTTCCCGCAGTATTTCCGGGTTTGTCGTTTCAACAAGCGGAGGAACTTCGGTCAACAACTCCGTCGGTGGCATGACAAACTCACCTTTTGCCATGTTCGAATCGGTTTTAGGTTTCGGTGGCTTTGCAGATGCCGTAGGCTGTTCTTGTTTGGATGTGACCAGCTTGGGCTTCTTTTTTTTCGGCACTGAATCCGCCGTGGATGAAGCTGGCAACGAGGCGTCTTCGACAGCATCGCTTGTCTGGACGGCCGATGCGTCAAAATCGACTTCTTCAAATGCAGCGGGTAACGCGTCAACATCATCGTATTGCAACGCGTCTTCGGATGACGAAGACATATCGTCTTCGCCCTGTTTGCGAGAAAGTAATTTGAAACTAAAACGACGCTTCGTTTTAGGGTTGTCTGATTCCGGTTTCACAACCAGAGCCGCTTGTTCTCGTCGCTCTTGCTGTTTGGCCCAGGCTGCGGAAACATGTTGGCCAACGCACTGTCCAACCGTTTCGAGCGTGACACCAAACAAGAGCTGCAAAGAAACAATAAACAGCAAAGAGAAAAAGAGCGATGCTCCAATTGGTTTAAAATAATACCAGAAAAAACTATGGATGGCGCTACCAAGATACCCGCCTCCCACCACATCGCCAATGTTGAGGACACTTTGTGCCCACTGCGTGGAGACCAGTGCGAGGCAAACAAACGATAAAATGCCAATACCGGCCCAACGCCACGGCGGCAAAGTCCAATGGCTAAAAAAACGCTTCAGTCCGGCATAGAGCAACAATATGGGGAAAAAAAATGCCCCAAGGCCGAAGAAATCGACGAGAAGGCCGCCCATATACGCTCCGACCAAACCGGCGGCGTTTTGGGTTTTATGATGGGCACTGACGACCTGGTTGAACCCCGGATCGAACGAGCTGTAGGTAAAGAGGCTGATGAAAAAGAAAATGGAAGCGAACACCAGAGTCAAGCCGACCAGTTCCCGTATGAGCTTGTTGGAATCCGTAAGCCTCCTCCTTATCACAAATCAGTTGCGACATGGTGTAACCACCATGGTGTCAAGACAAAAGCGGACCACCGGGACAGACTCTGCCCGCGCGGTCCGCTTCCCACTTCATGCCGGTTCGGGATTATTCCCGGCCGATATATGCTCCAGTTCGTGTGTCGACTTTGATCTTTTCTCCGACATTGATGAACAGCGGAACGTTCACCGTGATACCGGACACGAGGGTAGCCGGTTTGGTTGCACCGCTGACGGTATCCCCTTTAACACCGGGTTCGGTGTCGGCGACTTCAATGACAACCGAGGCAGGCAAATCGAGATCAAGAGGATTGCCATTGTAGAGAAGGACTTTGAGCTCCTGGCCGTCAACGAGATATCCGCCTTTATCACCGAAGTTCTCTGTGGGGGATTCAACCTGCTCATATGTCGACATATCCATAAGAACAAGGTTGGTTCCGTCGCGATAGAGAAATTGCATGCCGCGAGTTTCCATATCGGGCTTGTCCACCTTTTCGCCAGAGCGAAACGTGTTATCCACGACGCGACCGGTCAACAGGTTCTTCAGTTTAGTACGAATGAAGGCCCCGCCTTTACCCGGCTTAACATGCTGAAACTCTACGATTTCATAGGGAGTTCCATCCATTTCAATTTTGAGTCCGCGTCGAAAATCAGTAGTGGAAAGCATCGATCCTCCTTGACAAATAGTCGATGTGGTATGTTGACGTTTCGATTAATTCGAATCGGCTGTATCAGTGAGATGTTGCCAGAGCGCTACCGCGGCCAGGGCATAACTCGTCACGCCGAAACCGGCAATGACGCCCAGGCAATTTTTTCCAATAAAGCTCCGTTGGCGAAGCGGTTCATCGGTACGCGCCCAAATATTACTAATGTGCACTTCCACGCATGGAATTTTGATCCATGCCAAGCAGTCGGCCAGAGCCAAGCTGGTATGGGTGTAGGCACCCGCATTGAAGATAATGCCGTCAATTCCTTCCTTTCTCGCTTTTTCCAGGCGATCGATGAGAGCTCCCTCTCCGTTGGCCTGAAAAAAAGTAAGCGATATGTGCGAAGCCGTTTCTCCCATAAGGGTTCTCAGCAATCCGGGCAAGTCTTCCATGGTGGCTGTGCCATATATTTCGGGCTGACGAGTACCAATGTGACCCAGATTCGGTCCATTGAGTACAAGAAACCTCTTGGAGGCTTGTGTTGCGGTCATGACTTTACTTTCCATAGGGGTATATTTAGGTTGATCAAAACGCCATATGGCGCACAAAGGGATTTTTTATGCAACGAATCATGGAACTGGTTGAAACCGTCTATTTGAAAAACCAGCTCAATCACAAGCCCGATCCGCAAATCGCGTTGGCTGGTCGCTCCAATGTCGGGAAATCCACATTGGTCAACTGCCTGGCTGGCCGTAAGGCTTTAGCAAAAACGAGTGCGACACCGGGAAAAACGCGCAGCCTGAATTTTTACCATGTAACACCTGGAGATTACTACCTTGTGGATCTTCCCGGTTACGGCTATGCCAAATGTTCGAAAACCGAAAGAGAAAAATGGGCTCGTTTGATTGAACAATACTTCACGGAATGTCCCAATCTCAAAGCTGTAGCCGTACTCCTTGACTCTCGGCTTTCTCCGCAAAAGATCGACCTGGAGCTGATCGATTACCTATCAACAGCACACATCCCCATTTTGCCTGTCTTAACCAAGGCCGACAAGTGCAAACAACGTGAACGCACGGCGAGGCAAAAGCAGTGGGCCGAATTGGCTCCCGACGCCATGAAACCTCTTATCGTATCGGCTAAAACCGGACAAGGTCGCGATACATTATGGGAAGCCCTGGACCGTGCTGCCCTCATTTGACCCTGCTCGACAACCAAACATACCGCATTCAGAATACGCCGAATGAAGAAATGTTAAGCAATCTTTTTACGGTGTAGTATGTATGTTTTTATGCGGATACGTCGGCCTTTCCTTGAGATACTGCATTTTCTTCGAATATTTTTTTGAGAAAAAGCGAATCCTTGGGACTGAGATTAAAACGCATGGACGCCTGCTCAATGACAGTTTCAAGAGAACCGCCTTTTTCTTCAATTGTTGAAGAAACCCACTTGAGGGCTTTGCGCAGGAGTTCGGTTTGAGGCATGACAGTCGACATGATTGCTCCTTACTGAAAACAACGGCAAAAACGTACAACAAAATAATTCCATGGAAGAAAAAATGTTTTCATTTATTCTTTCCAGGGAATAAGAACGGTCACGCTGGTAGCGTGGCCACACGGCACATGCCGTGGGAACACAGTGCGGAAGCACGATGTTCCGTAATATTACAACAGACAATACCAGGTTGCAACTCGCACCTTCTTCAGGTAGCTCCAACCTCTTTCTGGCTTGTGGAGGAGATTCCATGCTCACATGGTACAGTGCTGTCATTTTGGGAATAGTCGAAGGACTGACGGAATACTTACCTATTTCGTCAACAGGTCATCTCATTTTGACCGGCTCTCTGCTTGATTTATCCGGTCCGAAGCAGGCTTCCTTTGATATTATTATTCAGCTCGGAGCAATTTTGGCCGTTGTCGTTATTTACAGGGATCGATTTATGGGATTGATACGTCCGGATTCCCAACGGTCTTTCTCCGGCATACGTGGGCTTTGGCTGCTTTTTCTGACATCGCTCCCTGCTTCTCTTCTTGGCCTTTTGGTACATAAGGCGATAAAACAGTACCTGTTCGGCCCGACCACGGTTGCCTTGGCACTTGGTGTCGGTGCTATCCTTATATTTATTGTTGAAGCCCTACCCAAAAAAGTACGCTTTACAGGCTTGGATGAAATGACCCCCAAGTTGGCATTGGGGATTGGCTTTTTTCAATGCTTGTCATTGTGGCCGGGATTTTCCCGGTCTGCTTCCACCATTATGGGGGCGATGATTCTCGGAGCCGATCGCCGACTCGCAGCTGAATATTCGTTTGTTGCAGCAGTCCCTATTATGATTGCAGCCACAGGGTTTGATTTCGTCAAAAACCATAACGTATTCAGTGCAGACGACCTTGTTTTGCTCGGTATTGGATTTGTTGTATCATTTTTATTTGCCTGGCTTGCCGTCAAATGGTTCATTCGCTTAGTCCAGAATGTCAGTTTGCGGCCTTTTGCGTGGTATCGCATTGTTTTGGCCGTGGCAGTCGTGTTGTTTTGGCCAGCATAGATGGTGCTTGCTCGACATTTGTAAGCCCTTTGACTATACCCGCTTGCCCATAACCCATTTTTGTAAGGAGTTGCCATGCCCTGTCGGCAGACTACATACACCAAACCTTCGGATTTTGATGAGCTCAAAGCGTGCTTGGCCAAGCGGGAAAATCCTGACCAGGCTGTAGAAGATCGCGTCAAAGCTATTTTGACAGACGTTCGCTCTCGTAAAGACGAAGCACTGCTTGAATATACCCGTCGCTTCGACTGTCCGGAATTCGATCTCTCTCAATTGGCTGTTCCTCCCAGTGCGTTTGAAGAAGCATTAAATGCCATAGGAGATGAAGAAGTCGCAATTCTGCGTGAAGCCGCGGATAATATTATTGATTTCCACCGATCGCAGCTTGAAAAATCCTGGTTTGTCACCCGCGACGACGGTGCTGTTCTTGGTCAGATTGTGCGTCCAGTCGATGCCGTCGGCCTATATGTTCCTGGAGGGATTGGGGGAGAAACCCCACTTGTTTCCAGTATGCTTATGAATGCCCTCCCCGCTATTGTCGCTGGGGTGCCTCGCCTTGTTGCTGTTTCGCCTCCGCGTAAAGATGGGACGCTGAATCCGTATATTCTGGCCGCGGCAGCGATTGTCGGGATTACCGAACTCTATGCGACCGGTAGTGCTTGGGCTGTAGCCGCACTGGCCTACGGCACGGACACTATAAAGCCCGTCGACGTCATTGCCGGACCAGGGAATATTTATGTGACCACGGCAAAACGTCTCCTTGTCGGTACAGTCGGCATTGATATGATTGCCGGGCCGAGTGAAATTGCCATCCTTGCCGACGAAACCGCCAATCCTGACTGGTTGGCCGCTGATATGTTGTCGCAAGCTGAACATGATCCCCTGGCTGCATCCATTGCTGTCGTGACGGATCAGGCACTTGCCACAACACTCGCTCAAAAACTTAAAGAGCAACTTGAACAATTGCCTCGTGCTGAAATTGCGGCACAATCGTTGGCCGACTATGGTCAGATTATTGTCGCGGATTCATTGGAACAAGGTGTGGAAGCCATCAACCTTCTTGCCGCCGAACACCTTGAATTATGTGTGAGCGACCCTTGGGCGCTTGTCCCGAAAATTCGCCATGCTGGTGCTATTTTTATGGGACATGCTTGTCCGGAACCTGTTGGTGACTACTTTGCCGGCCCGAACCATGTGTTACCAACAATGGGAACCGCTCGATTCTCATCTGCCCTGAGCGTGCAGAATTTCTGTAAAAAGTCGAGCTTGGTTTCGACAAGTCCCGCGTATGTGCAAAAACATGGACAAAAAATAGCCCGACTGGCCCGGCTTGAAGGCTTGGAAGCCCATGCCCGCAGTGTTGAGAGCCGTCTCGGCACGAATCAAGGAGAATAATCATGCAGGTTGTTACGCAGACCGATATCGCTGAATTTCCTCTCTTGTCGCGAGGTAAGGTGCGCGATATTTATCAAATTGAAGAAGACAAGCTGCTTATCGTGACGACGGATCGCCTTTCGGCATATGATGTAATTTTGCCCGATCCGATCCCCTTTAAGGGCGTCATTTTGAATATGATCACCATATTCTGGATGAATAAATTTGCCGACATTGTCCCCAACCATCTTATTGCTTGGGATACCTCCGACTTTCCCGCTGCGCTCAAGCCCTACTTTAATGTTCTTGAGAATCGAGCTGTGATTGTAAAAAAAACAACCCCGTTACCGATTGAATGCATTGTTCGCGGATTCATCACGGGATCAGGCTGGAAAGATTATTTGGCGACGGGGTCTGTCTGTGGGCATGCGTTGCCTCCGGGACTTGAAGAATCGGAAATGCTCAAAACTCCGCTTTTCACGCCTTCCACCAAGGCCGAACTCGGTGAACATGATGAAAACATCACGCTCGATAAAGCCAGAACGTTGTGCGGTGATGACGTGTTCGAAAAAGCAGAGTCCACCAGTCTCGCTATTTACACGGCGGCTCGTGACTATGCCAGTCAACGGGGTATCCTGATTGCGGATACCAAATTTGAATTCGGCATGACAGACGAAGGTCTGATTTTGATTGACGAAGTATTAACTCCTGATTCCTCCCGCTTCTGGCCAGCAACAAGTTATGGCCCGGGACGGTCTCAAAAGAGTTTTGACAAACAATATGTACGTGATTGGTTGACGGATATCGGCTTCAACAAAAAGCCACCAGCACCCAATATGCCGGCGGAAGTGATCGAACGCACTAAAGAAAAATACATGGAAGCGTACACGGCATTGACCGGAGAGAATCTTCCACTGTAACAGGAAGAATACGCAATCAAACGGAACTGCACCAAGGAGGAACCACGTGCTACTCGCCGATAAAAAAGCCGTTATATTTGGTGTCGCCAACGAGCGCAGCATTGCTTATGGGGTTTCCAAGAAATTCAAGGAACATGGAGCGAAACTCGCCTTTAGTTACGTTGGAGACGCTTTGAAAAAGCGCGTTGCCCCTATAAGCGAAGATTTAGGTGGCGATTTTATTTTTGATTGTGACGTCACCAAAGACGAGCAGATTCTGGCCGCCCGCGAGCAGGTCAAAGCGACCTGGGGCCAAGTCGACATTCTGGTGCATTCCGTTGCTTTTGCCAACAGGGAAGACCTTAAAAACCGATATGTTGATACTTCTCGAGAAGGTTTTGCGCTGGCGTTGGATATTTCAGCCTACTCGCTTGTCGCACTGTGTCAGGCATTTGAACCTATTCTTGCTCCTAACGCATCGGTCATGACAATGACCTATCTTGGTTCACAGCGCGTTGTCGGGCGCTACAACGTCATGGGTGTTGCGAAAGCCGCTCTGGAAGCAAGTGTACGTTATCTTGCCTGTGACCTTGGTCAAAACGGCGTCCGCGTCAATGCCTTGAGCCCTGGCCCGATCAAAACGCTGGCCGCCTCTGGGGTGTCCGGACTCAAATCCATTTTTACCAAGGTGGAAGAATCCGCCCCGCTGGCACGGAATGTTACGACAGAAGATGTGGGAAATGCCGCTGTTTTTCTGGCTTCCGACCTATCTTCCGGTGTAACGGCCGAGACCATTTATGTGGATTCGGGCTACAATGTGATGGGCGTCTAAAAAAAATGCAATTTTTCCGAAAAAAATCGTTTTTTTCGCTTGCATTTCATCAGAGGGTTTTATAGTAATTCCGCTCCTGCGGAGAGGTGTCCGAGTTGGCCGAAGGAGCACGATTGGAAATCGTGTGTACCTTAACAGGGTACCGAGAGTTCGAATCTCTCCCTCTCCGCCAGAACATATTTCAAGGAAGCCAGATGGCAGTGACGCTGCCAACCCCGTCAGGCCCGAAAGGGAGCAGCGGTAACAGTTGTTGTTGGGTATCTGGCTTCCTTAAAAAAGCGCGGAACATGTTCCGCGCTTTTTTTATGTCCTTTGAACGCTCGACCTGCTGATTACGAATCAAAAAGCCTAGTCGTAACCTGTTTGTTTTTATTTGTTTGTTGTTGACTGACATACAAGATGAAGGCTCTTTTTCAGGGGAATGTAGGTCAATGTTTCTCTTTGGTTGGGGAGCTAGATTTAAAAGGCGGCCCCCCTACTCTGTCTCTGCGTTTTTCAGGTTTTGTGTCGGTGTCACGCTAGAGTAGTGCATTCACATCTTCCCTCTGTATCAAAGGCGCTGAAACTTTTGAATCTACGACGGTCGGTTCAGAAGGTCGAGGAAGTAAACATTACCTCTCTGCTGTCACCATTTTTTCATTGACACCATTCTTATGGAGAGCATAGGCAGAATTAAGTTCTTTTAGACATTTCAAAGCTATTGATCGAAACACTTAATTTAAAAAAAACGGAACGCGAGTAACCTGCCAATGCATATTCAAGACCTAACACCCAAATTTTCGGGCCTATTAAGAACATGCCTTCAAATATTCATAACAAATTAGTTGCGCTGGGTGTTGAAGCACTGGCAGATGCTCTCATGGAATTGGCTTCACGCTGCGAGACTGGTCAAATTTTTATCGACCGACTTCTTCTTTCCAACGACCAAGCTTCTAACTATTTTTCCAATGCCATTAAAAAGTTGGGGGCCGAAAATTATTTCATTTCTTGGAGGGAGTCAGAGGCATTTACAGCTGAACTAGAGCAACTCCTTGGCGACATAAAGTCCAAAGTCGGTAATCCACAATCTGGAATTGAACTCACTTGTCAATTTTTTGAAATTGACAAAGCTATCCTCGAACGCTCCGATGATTCAAGTGGCTCGATTGGTGCCGTTTTTTCTTCCAACGCGTCAGATTTATTTTCATTTTACGCTTCTCAGTGCCCAGAGAAAGACTGGATACTTGAGAAGGTCATCAATATTCTTCGAAACGACCAATACAATGTCAGAGATGCCCTTCTGAACCATGCAAAGGATTTTTTAGACACAGACCACTTACAGCAACTCGCAGACCATTTTTCAGAAAAGGCCCGGAATGAGTCCGATGACTACGAGCAGCGGGTAGCCTGGTCATATATACAAACTCTTGCTCGACAGCTAAACAATCCTAAACTCTTTGAGCAAGCGCGTTTGGCAACAACTGATAAACACGACACTACCAATTCATATCTTGATATCGCAAAAGCATACCTCAAATCAGGCAAGCCAGAAGTCGCCCTTTCCTGGATCGAAAAAATTTCTCCTGATGATGTGACAACGTCCTATGATAAGCACAATTTGCTTATCGAGATTCACGGCAAACTTGGGAATCCAAAAGAGCAAGAAAAAGCCGCTTGGACTCTTTTTCGTTGGTATCGAGATAAAGAAAACTTAGAAAAGTTGCTAAATATTGTCGGTAAAGACAAGAAGGCACGGATAATCGCGGATGAAACTGCGATCATTTTGAAGGTTCAAGCTTTTAATGCATCAAACCTCAAATTCCTTTGCGAGAATGGACGATTTCAGGAAGCTGAAGAATATATTTTAGACCGCGAAGACCAACTCAACGGTGAAAATCATTACTTTCTGGAACCAATTGCTAACACAATGGAAAAACAAGGTTTTCACCTCCCTGCCGTTATTATTTACCGCCAGTTGCTTGAATCCGTTCTTGAACGGCGTAATTCCAAATACTACCATCACGGTATCCGGTACTTGAAAAAGCTGGACAAAATTACAAACAAAATTAGCGATTGGAAAAATAGAACTCCTCACCAAGATTATTTCCACAAAATCTACGCTGAACATAAGCGCAAGACTGCTTTCTGGTCAAAATATCGGTAAGTTTTGTGACGTATATACAGTTACCCCGGATAGAAACAGGTCTATTGTTTTCTGTCCCGTCGTCGTATTGTGCGGCAACGCTGATCATGCTGGGTACAACCGATACTTCCTTGATCAATCTTTTCAATAAACTCTTTACAATTCATATCAATCTCTCCTTTTACAAAATCCACTCACCCATAATGCCTCCACTCCAAACAGATAGCCTGCGTTGCATTGAACCAACAGTTATACGTCTTCCGTGAAAAAATGTTCATAGGCTTTGTGCCGAACACATTGCTTTATAATAATAGCCTCTAACTTCGTTTCTTCCTGAGGGCCGAGGTCGGCAACAGACTCCACATTACATTTGTCAAGAAATAACGAGACACCGGATATGATGTCCTTCAATAACTCATCACTAAATACCGGAAACCCTGCACCTGAGAAGCAACAAAAATCATCATACCGAAGCAAGCGAGACGCGAATATTAAACCAGAACGAGCGGAGCGTGACAGACCGATGTCAATGACTTCTTCAGTATGCCCTTCCTTAAGAAGATCAGCACACTGGAGACGATTACTCCCGATATTCTCCATACCGAATAGACTAAACACATTTTTTTGCATACCTGACAGAAGCGCAAGCTGGTGATGATCATCGGTTGAGAACGTAGCTACAGGAGACTTTTCCTTTGAAGGCCAGGAATAAATCAAGCAATCTGCGAATATGCCAATGCAAGCATCTTCAGGAAAGAACAACTGCTTCTTTTTGTAGAGGCCTATTGCCCTTGCGCAAGGAGCATATTCCTTTTTGGGGACCCGCTGAAAGAGTTCGCTGTGAAAATCCTTGAGTGCGGATTTCGTTGTTTGGTATCGTTGGATCGTCTCATCGGGAAAGAGCATGTTGCTGCTCCGTTTTTGAAATAATGTTCATATGTTGTTGCCTACACGGCGTATCAATTCATTTGCTGGGATATTCATTTTAGGCTCCCTCCCCCTGCAAACGTATTTTATTATTTGGCATAGCAATATGTCATACGACTTTGTAGAAAACAAAAAATAATTTTCTCACATTGCTTAGATTGGCGATGATACGCTCGCATAATATGGCGAAGGGACCGTAGGGTATACGCGAAACACATGAGTAAACACACTCTCCGCTTTCTGTGACACCTCAAATTCTGCGTATGAAGCAGGAAGCCCTGCTTTTTCATCCCAGAGAAAATCTTGTATTGTAATCATGACGGCATCACGCGTGGTTTCTTTTGCTCTCCAGTTATCTATCTTCAATTTTTCTGATTTGAGCTTTTCAATTAATTGAGTCGATACGTTTTTGATTTTATTTATATCTTCTTTGCTGAGTGTTTCTTTTTTCAAAATGTCGAAGACGGCAAGAGACTCTTCAGAAAGGCCTTCACGAAGTGCCCGTGTTTCTTCTTCGCTCAGAGCTTTTACAAACTCTATGAGTGCATCGAATGTTTTTTCGATGGTTGCACGGTCTTTTTCCCTATTGTATTTAGCGACAATGTCTTCGTAATGCTGCTGAAAATCCGTCCTCAAGGGATTTTGCATAAGGAGGCGGTTCACGCGTTGTTCAATACAATTTTTCAAGTTCTGTACCGTGGTACGTTGCCGTGAACTGCTTTCGAACTCCTTCCTGAGCTTATCGAAATCGATTTTACTAATGTCGTATGGATCGCTTTCATGCCCAACCTGGGAGGACTCCGTCTCGATGGCCTCATCCACCACTTCGTGGAGACGACGGATAATATCGGATATGTCGGCCTGCTCCCGATCCTGCTGCAAGCTCTTGTACACCACGTTGATGGCGTCATAGTCGGCACGGTGACTGTTCACACCTTTGACATTGATGCAGGCTTTGAATTTTTTGAAAACCTCCCTGCACATCACTTCAAATCGTTTACGGGTCTGGTCGTTTTCGTTGGCAGCTTCCTTAGCCGCGAGAATGGCAGCATTCCGTTTAAAACCCGTTTGGGTGATGATATCATCCAATGAAGCGCCGCTTTGGGCCAAAAAAGCACGGACAAAAGCGATAGCCTCTGACAGGTCCGCGAGAAGTTCTTCTTCCGGTTTGGCTGGTTCTATCTCTCCACCGTCACCACCATGGCCGGTATCGCCTTGTCCTGCAAAGGTCGCTAAGGCTTTGCGGAGGTTTTTCAGGATCCCGCAATAGTCAACGATAAGGCCGTTGTTCTTTCCTTCGTTGACCCTGTTTGCACGGGCGATGGCCTGCATCAGGGTATGGGCCTTGAGAGGCTTGTCCAGATACAGAGTTGAAAGGCTGGGAACATCGAAACCCGTCAGCCACATAGCGCAGACAATAGCGATTCGAAACGGGTGCTCTTCTTCCTTGAAGGCGTCCTCCAAGCCCATTCGCTGCAAGTTTCTGAATTGCGGCTTGTTCCTCATAGACTCGGGAAGATCAATGCCCTCTTTGATCAGGCGTCGGTGAGGCTTAATATCCAGGCCCCATTTGCTGAACTTATCTACCTCTCCTTGTTCTTCGCTGACCACCACGGCGGCGACGGTCTCTTTCATCCACTGAATCTGCCTCCGACGGTAAAGTTCGTCCTGTTCATCCGCAGCCGTTTTCAATTCCGTTTCAAGGTCAGCTATGCGCTGGTTCCAGTGCTTGAGAATCAACCCGTGCATTCGTACGCAGGTAATCTTGTCGATACATACCAACATCACCTTGCCGGTTTCCCACGCCCTCGAATAGTGAAGAACAAAATCCTGGGCGACCTGCTCAAGTCGCTTCTCGGCGGTAATGATGTGGTAATCCCGTTTCAGCTCCTTTTCGAGCTGCTGCTCCACATCTATGTCGCCAGCCTCCAGCTCTTCCAGCTTCTCGGCAATTCTTTCGTTGAGGTCGCCGACAGCCAGGCCGAGCTTATCCCCTCGGGCGTCATAATAAAGGGGAACCGTCGCCTTGTCTTCAACGGCTCGCTGAAAATCGTATGTGGAGATGTAATTCCCAAAGACACGCCGGGTAATTTCGTCACTGGAGAACAAAGGGGTACCGGTGAAGCCGATATAACTAGCATGCGGCAGGGCATTACGTAGATTGAGAGCCAATGTGCCATACTGCGTCCGATGCGCCTCATCGGTAATGACAATAACATCATCTCGTGTCGTATATGCCTCGTCCGACTTTACTTCCTGATTGAACTTTTGAATCAAAGAAAAGACATACGCCTTGTGTTCCGCCAACAGGCTACTCAGATGCTTACCGCTGGAAGCCCGGCAGGAATCACTGTCATTGTTTACCACGCCGCAACCAGCAAATGTTTTGTAGAGCTGGGTGTCAAGATCTTCTCTGTCTGTAAGGAGAACAAAAGTGAAGTTACCGCCCAGTTTGCGGTGTACTTTGCGAGTAAAGAAAACAATGGAATAGCTCTTCCCCGCTCCTTGCGTATGCCAGAAGACGCCCAGTTTGCCCTGGCGATTCTCCCTATCCTCAACGGCCTCAAGAGCACGGTTCACGCCAAGAAACTGATGGTTCCGCGCCAAGATTTTTCGCGACTCTCCTGCGGACTCATCAAAGAGGATGAAATTTTCAATGAGGTCAATGAAGTTGTGTTTATCGCAGACTCCCTTGAGCAACGTCTCCATGTCCACAACTCCCGGCTCGTCTTCTTCCAGACGCTTCCAGTCGTTGAAATGTTCAAATTTGCTGGAGACCGACCCGAGCTTGGCATCCATCCCATTGCCCAGAACGACTATGGCGTTGTGATGAAACAGATGGGGGACGGTGTCCTTGTAGTCCATGAAGTTCTGCTCGTAGGCCGCACGTATATCTTTGTTGACGTTCTTCAATTCCATAAACAGCAACGGAAGGCCGTTGACGAAGCCGACAATATCCGCCCGTCGTCGATAGAGGTCTCCCCTGACCCATAGCTCACGCACACAAAGGAAATGATTGTTCGTGGGATCGGAAAAATCCAGAATCTTCAGCCTTTCCCGAATGCGCTCCTCGTCAGCGTTTTGAAAGGTAACTTGTACTCCGTTTGTGATGAGTTCATATTTTTCGCGATTGGTCGCCAGCATCGTCTGACTGGCCACAGTTGCGGTTATCTGACGAATCGCATCGTCATAAGCAGAACCAGGCAGCCCAGGATTGAGTTTGATCAACGCCTCGCGCAGGTAACGAGTAAGCACGACCTCTTTGTCCGAATCCCGCCCCAACGTTCCGTCTGGCCCATAGGTTTCGGTGTTATAGGCATACACGGAGTCCCAGCCGAGATGAGTTTCCAAGTATTCGGCAGTGGTTTGTTGGACGAGAGTGTCTTCGGTGTAGGAATTGGACATCACCCGAGGTTCCCTCCTCAGCAAGAATCTTTCATAATTGTGATTTTGGTCATTCTGCCCCATCCTGTCCAGGAAGGATCAAGCCATGTTTCTTGGCAATCTCTTCATTGATGACCGCAACCGAGGTTGGAGCGAAGTTCCAGGTTTTGACGGTGGAATGAAGTGCTTTTTTCAGCGCCTCCTGTATCGGAGGCAACCATGCTTCCTGATGGCCGTTAATGACCAAAACAAATCGTACCTCGGCCTTCGACAAATCAAGTATTTTGAAAGGATCGGGCAACTCTGTTTTGGCCTGTTGATGCCGTTTTAAGCAGGAGGCCCAGCCAAGTGAAAAAGCATTGACCAATTTTTCCCGGATATTCGTGATGAATTCATCAAAATTCGGTTGGGTTTCCGGGCGTGGCGTACTCAATTTGGCCTCCACCACCCAAAGAACGGGCGGCTTTCCATTGTCGACACGCAACAAGAGAAATTCCGCCATTTGCACACCATGCTGAATGTCAGCATAGGTCTTGCTCTTTTCAATGTAAAAACACTGACCAGCAGGATATGGGCCGAATGTCATCTCGGATTCGCGTATTGGCTGTGTGGTCATTTGAGCGCCAACCCAACTTCTTCTTTATACAGCCGGATCGATTCATCAATGATCGTGTTTTCCGGCATCCCGTCTTTGAGATTCGCCGTTACCCACTCATTGTCATGAGCCGAAATCACCGGAATGGATACATTTTGTTCCTGTGCAATCAAAAACAGTTTCTTCACCACGAAATAGGAATGGCTGGCGAGAAAAAACTGGATGCCACGCTCAGCTAATACTGCCACGATATCAAGAAATTTGGAAACCGCTACGGGATGTAGAGCCGATTCCGGTTCATCGATAAAAACGATTGAGTTGGTGTCAAGATATCGGTTGCCAAGAAGCGTATCGAGGATGGCAATTTTCTTGATCCCTTCCGCCGTCACCCCGATGGGAAACTTCTGATTGCCCTTTTTGAACTGCCAGCGCCCTGACGCCTCGTCATATTCAACGCGGCCTCCGAGAATATCCTCCAGACTCTGGCGCGACTTGGCGAATTCTGAGTAATTTTTGCCCCTCGTGGGTGACTGGCGCAACGCCCTTGCGAGGTCCAGATAGGTATCGTCAAAACCAAAGGTTTTGTCCTGTTCACGGGATTTGAGAATGATCTGATGCAGGGACAAGACTTCCTTCGCCGGAAGAAAAATGGAGTTGCTCGACCTGGGTTGAACATGATTCTCCAGCGAGGAGATTTGCTTGGTCGTATCCTTGCCGAAGCTGTAGATAAAATTCTGGTCGTCGAACTGCACTGCGCAAGATAAGGGACCATCTGCGCCCTTGGTTACCAGATCGCCGATTTTGTCTGGCTGGAAGGTCCAGTAAAGTTTATCCGCCAAGATTTCCGCCGCCGTGCGCTGATCATCGCCTCGCCTGTACTCCTCCAGCGTCCGCATGGCGCTGTAAAGGGCTTTCAGAAGAAACGTTTTGCCGGTTCCATTGCCGCCGATAACCAAATTGATCGAGCCGAGCATCGACCAGTTCAATCTGTCAAGCGGACCAAAATTTTTGAGTTCGATTTTATTCAGCATAAACGATCCCTCTTATCACGAGTTGGAATCTACATGGAGGCAAGGGCCATTGCCTGAATCCGCCGCTCATATCGCCACCTCACCATTCATGAGCCGGGGAAGGAGCAGGTCGCGGGCTTTGGTCAATACGTTTGTTTGGGCAGTAATAACTTCAATTTGCTTATCGATTGGATTCACATGGCCCAGAAACATTTCTACTATGCTGTCACTTGGCTGAAGTAGCTCTACGCTGTGCAAATCCTTTTTTGTGATCGCTGCGTATATCGCTCCGGCACCAATCATATCTTCTTTGAAAAAATGGTTCTTCAAGTTGTACAAAAGAAAACTTTGTTGTTTTCTTTTACTTCTAATCGCGGAAAGACCACGTCCAATAACAATTATTTCAGTCGAAACATTAATTCTACCAACAGGTGCCCTTACACTGAACAGTATATCTCCAGCTTCGGCTAGTCTGCTTTTTACTGTGCAATAAGTTATGTTTTCAGGGAATCGTTGGCCAAAATCTTTGACCCCTTGATGAAATGGCAGGCCTACTCCTTCAGTGTTGTAATACTGCGATTTAGGGCTTTGTCCCATAGTGATGTCTGCGATTGAAGAAAGCGTCTTCTTCCCCCACCCCTCCGGCACGCCATCCACAACCTTGACGTGCTCATGACCGGGAAAGCGAAGCCGCACGAACCATTCCTTGTAGAGCAGCCGCGCCGACTCTTCGAGCAATTGGATGCGGCGGCGGTTGTTTTCGATGAGGTCGTCGTAGGCGGAAAGGATTTCGACGATGTCTTGTTGAATTCTAAGCTCAGGAATTTTTATAGGTATTCTGCTGATCACATCTTGGTTTAAAGATGCCATTGTGGCCTTATTGGAACACTGAGTGATCATCCATTCTTTGTGACTATTGGTCCTCATTGCAAAGGACAGAAAGTCTGGCAGAACGTCATCAGACAAAATCCGAAGGCGTATGCAATCAGAGCCTTGCATCCAACCTGAGTGGTCAGGTTTAACAAGTAAATGCCTGTCTACAGCTCCTTTCCTACCAAAAACAATATCCCCATCTTCGAGAAGGTGCTTTGAAAGACGTTGAACCACATCGTCTGGAACAAATTCCAATTTTTCTACCCGTAAATCACCATAGCCGACATTTCGAACGTTTATGACTGGAGTGCCCTCTGGGGTATAGTCTGATGCCCGAAGCTGGGTTCCAAAGGGGCCGGTTTGCACGTCCATTTTTCCTGCATCAATGTACTGCCCGAGGCAAACCTGATTCCACCTCATACTCCCAGCTCCTCAAAATTCTTCTTGATGGTCGCTGCGAGCTGTGCGGCCTCGGCGTTCAAGTCCTCCAGTTCCACATGGATATCCCGGAGGGCTTCTTCGAAGTCGAAATCCTCGTCTACCTCTTCCGGGGCCACACCAACGTAACGCCCCGGTGTCAGGCTCCAGTCGTTGGCTTCTATCTCGGCCCGGTCCACCAGCTTGACCAGTCCCTCCACGTCGCGGAGTTTTGCTTCAGGGAAACGCTCGGTCAGCCAGCGTGCGTGCCGGTGGAAGGAGCGAACCAGTTTGAGTTGGTCTACGGCGAGGAGCCGTGCCTGATCCGCAGCCTTGCGGGCGCGGGTGATGTCCCGGCTGGCCCAGGCGTCGTTGTCACGGGCCGCGCATTCAGTTTCACAGGTCTCGATGAGGCGGCAGGCTAGCTTGTAGAGCAGGTCGGTCTGCTTGACCACATCCCGGCTGGTTTCGGCCAACGGAGCCAGTCGTTCAACGGCCTGCTTTAATTTCCCGTTGCTGGTGTCCTGCGTCTTCCACACTTCCACTTGTTCGCCAATGGTGGCTTTGAAGCCGTCCACATCGGCATGGAAGGCAGCCAACGCGGTCTCGTACTCCTTGAGCGGCTCCGCATGGGCGGCGTCCACTGCAAGGGTTTTCACAAAGGGCTTCATGGCGGTGAGGAGCGCATCCAGGGACGCCGTGAATTCAGGTAACAGTTCGATGGTGTCGCCATTTTCTCGCTGACCGGTGAAACAGCCTTCGGCCTCGCCAAGCACTCGCTGGCAATACCCGGCGACCAAATCAAGGTATTTCTCTTTCTGCCCTCGGTAGAGCCAGACGATGGCGAGAATGTTCTGTTCCTGCTCGGGGCTGAAGTCGTAAATCTTGCGCGTGACCTTACGGTAGATGTTCCGCGCGTCGATCATGAGCACCTTGTCTTTGTGCTCTTCCGGCTTTGCTCGGTTCAGGAACCACAATTCGCACGGGACGGTGCGCGTGTAGAAGAAGTTCGAGCGGATCGCGACCATGGCGTCCACGTCGCCGGTCTCCACGAGCTTTTGGCGGACCTTGGCTTCCTCCCGGCCAGCACTGGAGGCCTGGGAAGACATGACAAAGCCGGCGCGTCCAGTCTCGTTCAGGTAGCTGTAGAAATAGCTGATCCAGATATAGTTGCCGTTAGGCACTTTTTTGTTTTTGTTTTCCCCCGGTAGTCCAAACGGGAGACGCGGGTCATTCTCTACCTTCTTCGCATCTATTTCATCGACATTAAAAGGAGGATTCGCCATGACATACTCGGCTTTGCCGAGCAGTTCGTGCGGGTCTTCATAATAAGTAATGGCTTTCTGGATGTCCCCTTCCAGGCCATGCACAGCCAGATTCATCTTTGCCAGCCTGATGGTAGTGGGGTTTTTCTCCAGGCCACGGAAGGTCAGTTTTTCGTTGGGGTTCTGGTGTTGCCGCTCAACCACACGAGCGCTTTGCACAAACATGCCCCCGGAACCGCAGGCCGGGTCCAGAACAGTGCCGTAGCTCGGTTCCAGAATGTTGGCGATCAAGGACACCAGGGAGATGGGCGTGAAGAATTCGCCTCCGTCATGCGCCTTCTTGTCGGCAAACTGCGTCAGGAAATATTCGTAGATGCGGCCAAAGACATCGCCCTTCACCCGTTTCAACTCATCCGGGTCCAACGTCCGAATCAATTGCCCCAATACCTCCTTGCTCAACTCCTGATACTCGTTCTTCGGCAGAACGCCGCGCAAGCTCGCGTAGTCGGATTCGATGGACTCCATAGCCTCGATAATGGCTTTGGCTCGGTCGTCGCTGTCCGTGAGCGCAACCAGGGTGTCGAATTGGGCCTTGGGCTGGAGGAAGATGGAGCTTTTCTGCGAGAAGTCTTCCTTTGTCAATGGCCTAGTTTTGCCCCCACGGGATGGAAGGTTCGCCACGATGTCGTCTTTCACCGCCAAGAATCGGCTGTAGGCGTGTCGAAGAAAAATAAGCCCCATAACGGGTAGGAAGTATTCGTTGCTGGCGTAATTCGAGTTGGCCCGCATGTCGTCGGCGGCTTTCCACAGTCTCTTTTCAATGGCTTCTATATGTTCTAGTTGCGCCATGGCTATTCGGTCTCTCTTGGTCATTATTCTGAAGTAAGTCTTCGGCACAAAGGGTTGGCTTTCACTATCCTGATAACTAACAGCCTATATTCCTTGCTCCGCTATCCACGCAAGTTGTTATGCTATACTACACGTTCTCGTTATAGCAGCTCAAATCTTAATATCGGTACGTCCTGGGCTAGACATCTCAAGTTCACTCTTCAGTTTCCGGAGCGATCAATTCCCATTCGTTCACATCAAGAAAAACGTAGGCGGCAAGAAAGCTCGTTCGCTTGTTGCCGTCCACAAAAGGATGATTGCGGATAATGCCGAAAGCATACGCTGCGGCAAGATCGAAAATATTTGGAGAGCTATACGCAAGAAGATTCTGAGGTCTGGCAAGAGCAGAAGACAAAAGGCCCGGATCACGGATACCTTCACTTCCGCCATGCACGGCAATGTGCTCGTCATGCACCGCGAGGATGAACTTTTCAGAAAGCCAACGCCAAGACGTCATTTTGCAAGTTCACGTAGTGCATTGCGATAGCGGGACATGCCCCGCCGTGCAGCTTCCATTTGTTCCGCAAGTTCCGGATCATAGGGAGTAATGGAATATCCTTCCGCCGTCTCGGTGAGAAACACATTGTCCCCTTTCGTCACTTTAAGACGCGCAACCGCTTCTTCCGGAAGAATGATTCCAATTGAATTGCCAATTTTTGTAACCGTAGCTCGCATACAAACCTCCAAAGTCATAATTTTTGTTATAACCAGGCAACCTGTATGTCAATAATTGTTAGATTTTTCAGACTCTTCTACAGTTCAAAAAAAAATGCTGCCAGATACGCAGCAGCAGGGAACGCTCGGGACTAAACAGTATGGACGCTTCCCCAAAGGACAACGTCTGGTTTGTGACAAGCCGTGGGTGCATTGGCAAAGAACGCCGTTCATAGCTGCTTTGACTTTTAAGTGATCAAGATTCAAAAAATGTAGGTCAAAATGTATGTCAACGTAAAAAGGGGTTATGATTTTTCATCATAACCCCTTGAAATTTCTGGAGCCAGCGAAGCGACTTGAACGCTCGACCTGCTGATTACGAATCAGCTGCTCTACCAACTGAGCTACGCTGGCCAATCGAAGGAAGCCCTTGATATACAAGGGACGACTGACCGTCAAGAAAAAATTCGTAAAAAATTAGACTTCTTTAAATTTGACTACAGCGTGCCCTGTTTGGGAGATGTGCGGTACAGCTCTACTTTCAGTATCGCTGTACTACACATCTGCGTTTAATGGTTATTGCTCAAATTTAACTGCGCGTCTTATTCTTTTACAAACGAATGAGACACGGGAAAAAAGACAAACGCGCCACCAAAGGCACGACACAAATCAGCCAATTTCGCCGAGCCAATGAGTTCTCGCTGACGCGAATTCAAACATGGAAATTTCGAGATATATACTGGCAGTGATCCGCCATATTGCTTAGACAAATGTTGAGCTGTTTCTGTACCGACAACTTTTTCCAACATATCCCGAGTCACTTTGAGGGCTGTGGACATGGGGGCCTCCTTGAAGAAGCTATATCAAATGTTACATTCTGGTTACGAGACTGTGTCAAAAGAGTGTCGATGTCAATACGGTTCTTTGCGATTTCTGCAGATTTCTTCCGACTGGACTCATTTAGGTTTTGTGCGGTAGCATAACGACAAAGATACTCTGATTGGGATAACTTTTCTTTTTTTTATCAACACACTATGCCTCCTCTGTTAGGAGACACAGATACCCAAACATATATTCGACCTGAGGAAAATAATGAGCGATTCCCCTGTCATAAGTGTAATATTCTGGGGCGTACTCATTTTGTGCTGCTTCTATCTTGGGGCCAAATTGACGTTTCAGATTCGAGAACGAAAGAAATCAACACTGAAACTTGATTTTGATGAAGCAAAAAAGAGAGAAAAAAAAATTTAGAAATATTACAACATGTTCTATTGACGAGGTATTTCTTCACCCTCTTCTGTCTCTATGAACTCAAAATATTTCCGTATTATGCTGCCCTCGCACAAAAGAAAGAGTTCGTTTTGCCCGCACCGAGCATACGAGAGAGATTGTGTCACAACGTTTTTCTGGCCGTTGATGTAATGGATTGATATCGTATCATTTCATTACTTTTGTCACTTGTGCTCAACTTCTCTCGCGCATAAATTCGATTCAGTGTCATGTTCTTTGTGGTGCCACTCCCCCTCGCAATTATCAATCTGGAGCAGGTTGCTCTATGCTCTGGATATTCCAAGGAGCTTGTTATGCCGATGGTCAATATCAAGATTACGAATGAAGGCGCTACAGCAGAACAAAAGGCCGAGCTTATCAAAGGAGCGACGGAGCTGCTGCAGAGGGTTCTCGGCAAGAATCCAGCGACCACAATTGTACTCATCGAAGAAATAGAGACAGATAATTGGGGGATTGGCGGAGAAAGCGTGACAGTCCGTCGAAACAGAGGACAATAAAACGAACCGTATTTTGCGGGTTGCGGTACTCTTTTACCGATCCGTATCACACGATATTTACCGTTGTTCTATGGCAACGAGGAGAAATTCCCTTGAAGCTCTCTATTTCTTTCATTCTCGTCGCATGCATGGTCTTGTCCTCCCTTTCTCTTTCTGGGTGCGGGGGACGCTATGGTGTTGCTCCTGTTTCTCTTGATGCACGTATGGAGCAACTCGGGAAGACCGCTTTGGTCAATGGACGACCAAGCCTGAAAACAGAACTCATTTTACGACAACGCGGATTACAATCTTTATGGCGCAAAGATATTTACCAAGTCTATTGGGCAGTCAAAGCAGATTATGAAGATGAAGGGTCTCGCGATCTTTTTTTTGCCATGATGGAATTGGCGTATATTGGCGCCAAGCAACAGCCGAAAAATTCAGCCGAAGAAGCGCGATACCTCCTGACCTGCCTGGTTCATGCACACGATTTCCTCTTTGATTCCAAGCTCATCCCTAAGCCATCCCCATTTGAGCCAAGTTTTGGTATTGCACGCCGTTTTTATGATCGCGCTTTGGCCGAACTCATTGTGAATCGTCGGGAGCGCAATCTTACCCCGAGAGCCAATGAACGTCTTCCCATGCTGGATGGAAGCGTTCAACTTGATCCTCCCAAATCTGAATTGGCTTGGAATCCCACAGAATTTGATAAGTATTTTGTATCGTATGAGTTTAAAACTTTTGGACTCACTGAAGAATACATAACCCAAGGGGTTGGCGTTCCCTTAATTGCCGTCCGCAATGTCAAAGAACAAGACAGTCGCGACGTGCGAAATCGATTCATTCCCTCTATTCGACAGACGTTTGCCGCAACAGTGTTTTTGCGCATCAAACCGGCCGATGAGCGACCGAGTCCATTGCCGCCTGTGCGCCAAGCTCGACTTGAACTCTATGATCCCTTTAAGTCATTTGAAATTCAGGAAGGTTGGGATGATGCCAGTCAAGAGGATGGACGCCACCTTCCGTTGACATCGGATTTGACCACACCACTTGCCTACATGATGCAGGTCAACTCGCCTTCATCAGGGTTTGTTGGTCTCGTTAGGCCGGAAGAATGGTCAGAGAGTCAGGGGCTGATTATGTTTCAGCCCTATGAACCGAATAAAATCCCCGTTGTGTTCGTTCACGGATTATTGTCTTCGCCCATGACATGGCTCCCTATGATCAACACGTTAATGGGTGATCCAGAACTTCGAAAGCACTATCAATTTTGGTTCTTCAGATACCCCACAGGCAACCCAGTTCTCTACTCCGCCTCTCTTTTTCGGCAATATCTGCAGAAAGCTGAAGCGACGTTTGATCCGAACGGCACCAATCCTGCTTTCGATAAAATGGTTATTGTCGGCCATAGCATGGGGGGATTACTGACGCGAAGCACCATTCAAGATAGTGGAGACAACATTTGGAATAGCCTGGCTGACATTCCGTTTGATACCGCGGAATTAACACCTGACGAGCGTGACCAGGTGAAGAAAATGGTATATTTTAAACCGCTTCCGTTTGTTTCTCGCGTCGTCTTCATGGCCGTTCCCCATCGGGGAGCAACTCTTGCCGATAGTGCTATTGGGAGAATTGGATCCTATCTTGTTATGTTACCAGTAACATTGCTTAAACAGTCATTCGGTGTTTTTTATAAGATCCAAGCGAAAGTTCGTCCTGATGAAGCTGGGGCAAATTATCTCGAGGATGAAGTCAGCATTCCTACTGGGATCGATAGCTTATCTCCTAAAAACTCGACATTGATCGCCGGTTCCGAGTTACCATTACTGGTGCCGTATCATTCGATTATCGGAAATGAAGATCACGCGGATATGCCAGAAGGGACGGATGGCGTTGTACCGTATTCAAGCTCACACCTCGACGGCGCCGTTTCTGAACGAATTTTTCTCTCGGGCCACAGTGTCCACACCAAACCTTTAGCTATTCGCGAAGTTCGACGAATACTTTTAGAGCACGCGGCGAAGAGCATTATGCAGGCAGGGACGCCGTAATGTACCAGGATATTGCTATGGATCACCTTAGATCATGTCGCCATGCAAAAGGTTCGTTACCGACTCTGCAGGCGGTTTGGTCGTTCGTGTGTCTGGCGATATTGCTTATGGGAGGAGAGCCAGCCGTTGCCATGGCTTCCACGGAATTCAATACGCCAGTGAAGATTCCAGAATGGCGATTGTTTTCAAAAACAATGTCCGAATTGTCCACCAACGAAGCGTTCGTCGATGCTTTTCTTCAGCACATCGGTCAAGACCCTGCCTCTGGAGGAATACTTGGCCCCAAATATGTGAAGCGATTACGAGAAATCATCCTCGGTAAAGAATTTGAAGCGTTGGACCGTTTTCCCGGAATGACTGTTGATGAGCTTGGCATGTCAGTTCGTTTGGCTGCCAAAGCCACAAAGGAGGATACTTCAAACGAAACGACGGCTCCGCCTCAACACGTGATGTCTCCCCCGCCAGTCGGGGTTGAACCTCTTGGTATTCCTGTCCAAAAGCATTCTTCTCCGACAGTGTTTCAGCAAGATGCGGATTTGAACGATCTTGGTTTTGGCTTGCAGATCGGAAACAAATTGAATGCACGCTTTTTTGCACATCTCCCAGCGAGTACACGCATGGCCGAGGTCCTCAATGGCTTGGCCCAAAACGATCCAACA
This sequence comes from Desulfovibrio inopinatus DSM 10711, assembly GCF_000429305.1. Taxonomy (NCBI): domain Bacteria; kingdom Pseudomonadati; phylum Thermodesulfobacteriota; class Desulfovibrionia; order Desulfovibrionales; family Desulfovibrionaceae; genus Desulfovibrio; species Desulfovibrio inopinatus. The sequence goes on along the minus strand of NZ_KE386879.1, from coordinate 182,954 downwards.
CACTCCACCACGGGATATGTTGTTCGTTTGGGGACGGTCAACGTCTGTCGTCCGGATGAACTCATTGCTGCGCTTATTGCATCGGGACATAGTGTCGAGGTTCGGGATGCGCGATATTTTGCGAATTTCGGTAATGTCTATTATCATGGAGAGTCCGTGATGACGCCGTTCTGGCTCGACACCCGATTCCGAGTTCCCGGTACAGATCGCCCTTTTCTTGTCCCCGTATCGCATTCTCAACATGAGATCCGAATTCGTGGTCCCAAAGTGAATGCAGACGTAGGGTTCTATTTTGGTATTGATGGAGCCTGTGCGTTTCGTCCGATCAAAGAGCTGGATCAACCATGGATTCTTGGAGTTGTGGCCCATTGTTACACGGGGACTCAAGCGGTTGAAGCCGTTCGTTTGGCCGCACAAGTATTACGTGCCTATATTGAGGTTCAAACACTCCACCCCGACCTGCCATTCGGCGGATATTTCACATTGGGTGTCTGTAACGACAGCAATGCGATGGTAGAATTGGGTATGCAGGGAACCACGACGCTCTACCCGATTACCATCAATAAAGAGTATTTTACCGCACAGAGTCCAGGTGCAGCTTTGGCGCGTCGTTTGCCTGTGGATGGGCGCAACGCATCCGGCTCAGCCGATCCCGAAGTCATGACTCGTATTCTTGGTGCGTTGCCGATTGTATCGACAGCAGATATGCGGAAACCGGGAATGATTGGATTGAGTGAGTTTGCCCAGGATATTGATTTAATGCGAACGGCTTTGCATAACGGCACACTCGAAGCGTATGAGGCGCCATCCTTTCTGGGGAAAATTTTTCGAACGGTATTGGCTCTCGCCGTCGTAACAATACTTTTAGTGACGGGAGTATGTGTTCTGATTTGGAAATGGCTGCGTCGCCGATCTGCTGCAAAGGGAAATCATGACCAACGATCAGAATAATGACCATCACATTGTTGGCTATCTTGAAGGTATAACGCCACAAATATCCGGCTGGGTTTGCGACACGTCGGCTCCTTCAACTCGACTTCGTGTGCATCTTGTCATTGACGGCATGATACAAGCTACAACCATTGCCGAGAAACCACGTCCAGATGTTGCTGCGACACAGGTTGGCGATGGTTGCTATGGTTTTTCATTTTCCATACCATCTGCTTTCTATGACGAGGTAGAGCATCACCTGAATATCAAGATCGAGGGGAGATCGAATGTCCAATTAGAAGGAACACCACGTACCTGCGTTTTCCCAAACAGGGTCTTAACAATTCGTGCAGCGACGAATGCTGATCGCAATGCAATTATCCGACTTTATAATGCCGCTGATGAAGAAGGCGGATATCCTCCCTCAATGGATGCGACCACGGCTACTCGGCTCCTTGCACGATTTGATTTACCCAAAAATCGTTTGTTGCTTGCCTTCGTAAATGAACAAGCGGTGGGTTACCTCACGGTGGCAAGTCCGGTTCGTGGTCCTCACGGACACGTTGCAACACTTCGCATCAACATACTTCAACCACATCGTGGAGCTCAAATCGGAACGGCGCTTATGCGTCAGGCCGTGGAGTTCGTTGAAACATCGGGGTTACGTCGTTTGGAACTTACTGTCGATATGGAAAATATGCCAGCCATAGGGTTGTACAACAAATTCGGGTTCGGGGTTGAAGGCATTAAACGAGGATATTATTTCGATGGAACACACGACAAAGACATGTATATGATGGCTCGGCTCTTCCAACCGGAAATTGACCCGTCCCTGGAAAATGTTTAGATCATGCGCGAGATGAAGCCGGCATCGGAATATGACGATGAACACTTCTTTTCTTTCATCCAACGTTTATATCCAGAATGAGCCTACTATGAAATATATCATCCCTCTGTTGGCCTTACTTTGTGTCCTTTCGGGATGCTCCTCGTCTGAACCTAAAAATAGCTTTAAGAAGGTGGATAGGAATAAGGACGAAGGAATCATTTTTGAAGAACTTGTTCTTATTGATCCGAATCTTCCGTTTCGGACGTTTACCATTCTTGATGTCGACAGAAATGGAAAACTTGATAAGAAAGAATATGATGCCTATCTCCATCCGCAGGCGACCTCTTCGGCTCCGGCTTCACAGACTCCGGCACCAGTGCAAACGCCATCTCCCACTCCTTCTGCAACGCCTCAAATGTTGACGCAAGCAACGCCTCCAGTGACGCATGAACCCGAGCAAAAACTTCAAGAAGATCAGTCCAGTACAACACCAATTTCTGAAGAGGCTTCTTCCCCAGACCAAAACCTCTATACGGTACAAGGCGATGACACCTTCTGGGGGATTGCCGAATCATTTCATGTCAGTGTAAACGATTTGACAGCAGCGAATCCCACTGTTGATCCGAAGAAACTGCGTCCGGGAACTGTTCTTCATATCCCGACAGAATCTTCAACTATCGAGCTGGACGAAGAGGCGTCTCCTTCCCCTGAAATGCACATCGTCGGCGCAGATGAAACGCTATGGGGAATCGCACAACATTACGGAATTACGACGAAAAAACTGCTTCAAGCCAATCCTGACGTGAATCCCAAGAAGCTTCGTCCAGGAACGAAGCTGCATATTCCGCAATCTTAAAACAAGACCGCAGTGACGTTGATGGTTTTTCTGCGGTATTATCTTATTGGGTCGATGTGGCGGATTGAGGGGTGGGCGTGGACGGTTTTATTAATGATGTCCCTGTCTTGATATGACGCAAATAATATAATGCAGCTTCATTTTGGCGATCGTATTCCAAAGCTTTTCGCCAAAGTCGTAGGGCTGTTGGTAAATCATGGTTTGACCACGCAGCAAAGGCGCTATCACTTTCTTCTCTGGAAAGAAGCGTTGCCGCTTCAGGGCTTTTCGGGTCAGCCGCAAGAAGTTGTTCCAGGGTTCGCTTTGCCAATGTTTTCTCACCAGTCTGCGTAAATACGCGGCTTAAACCGAGGAGTACCTGAGCATGAGTGGGCTCGTACTCCAGGGCGGTCTCATATTCCATACGTGCATTGACCGGCATATTCATTGATTCAAAGGCACGTCCAAGCAGATAGTGGATTTCAGCTCCTGGGGCATTGCGGCTTTGCGCTTTTTCGAAATACTCCAATGCTTCAAGCGGCTGCCCCTGGTGGCAAGCGAGAAGCCCCATCAAATAATCAGCCAGTGCATTCTGTGGCGTTTCTTGAAGCAAGCTTTCCAGTTCAGCCTCAGCAGCGCGTTCTTCGTGATTGCGGAAGAGCGTCATGACTTTCCACAATGCCGCAAGTTGTTTTCCTCCAGCAGCATCGGCATGATCAAAAAAACGGAGAGCATCGGGCGTATTGCCTGCAATCGCATTGAGGATTCCTAATTGCAACCATGCGTAGGCATTTTTCGGGTCTCGTTCCGCGACCTCTGAAAAAGCAATGCGAGCACGAGCAATATCACCATTCTGTCGTGCAACAACCCCGTAAAACAGTGTATCCATAATATTCGCCGCTCGGGATATCGCAGGAAATACCCCGATGATCCCGATAACGAACACAATACAGCACAGCAAACGACAGAACTTAGAACTCATATTGCTCGAGTCTCTCGAAGAAAATATTTTTTTCTGCTTCGTTCATGCCAAAACAGTGTTCATCTCCAGGAAACACACCGGAACGGACTTCTTCTGCAAAGTGCGCCAGACCAGTCTGGTGAATTGTTCCCGCTTCAGCATAGGTTTTTACAAACCGAGGGCGAAAGGCATCAAAAAGTCCTAAGATATCATGATAAACCAAAACTTGTCCGTCGCAATCCGGTCCAGCTCCAATCCCTATTGTTGGTATGGAAAGTCGGCGTGTCACCTCTGCAGCCACGAACCGTGGAACAGCCTCAAGGACCAGCCCGAAGCAGCCGGCTTCTTCCAACATTTTGGCTTCCTCAATGAGCCGGAGAGCTGCTGTAGCCGTTTTGGATTGGACTTTAAAACCACCAAGGCGAGCGATACTTTGCGGTGTCAAACCAAGGTGCCCTACAACAGGAATTTCTGCACGAACGAGGGCACGGACTTGATCGATAACGGACTCTCCTCCCTCCAACTTGACGGCCGATGCACCAGCTTCTTTGAGAAACCGGCCTGCATTCCTAACAGCTTGAGCCGCATCGATTTGATAGGAAAGAAATGGCATGTCCGCAAGAACCATACACGAGCCCGCTCCTTTGGCCGCAGCACGTGTATGGTGAAGCATTTCTTCCATTGTCACGGAGAGTGTGTTCTCATGACCGAGTACAACCATGGCCAGTGAATCACCAACAAGTATTATATCAGCTCCAGCCGCATCAACCAGTCGTGCCGACCCATAATCATATGCTGTGATCATGACGACTTTTTGGCTCTGCTCTTTGGCTTCGAGGATATCAAGTGGAGTTTTCTTCTTGCGCGTCATAGTTAACCTTTATTGTTTTGTATGCAGAGGCGCACGAAAAAGTAACGCGTCCCAGAGAATCGATACAACGAATCCCTGGGACGCGAAAGATATTTGGGAAGAAAAAAAGCTAGATTTCCTGGAAAACCCAGATAACTCGTCCGATGACACGTTCGGGTGAACCTTCAAGCGGAAGAAATTGATCTTGCAAGTCTGGATTTTGGGAATGCAGGATAATACGCTTGCTTTCGTAATCCACAGTGACGCGTTTGATGACGAGTCCCTCAACCGGGATATACAACGCGTAGATTTCGCCGGATCGGAGCCAAGTATTTTCTCGGTCAATACCAACATAGGCTCCATGACGAATAAGCGGCTCCATGGATGTTCCATCCATTTTGACGACAAGCAGCGATTTCCTCGTAAAATGTGTAGGGATAGCAATGGATTCAATGTGTTGCTCGCACCATTGGCCGTCTTCGGACAAGCCGGACATAGCGCTCACATCAACATTTTTGAACTTGGGACGGTCGGCACCAAAAATGGCACCTGATTCACTTACGGCAATTGGTGTAACAAGACCATCCTTAAGGCACTGCGGTTCTTGCCCGGAGGTGATCCAATCGGGATTGAGGCCGTGGCTACGAAACAGTTTGATAAGCCAATCCGAAGGGATCGATTTACGTCGTTTCGCATCGGAAATACTGGACTGTCGGATATCCAATATTTTAGCCAACTCGACCTGCGTGCGGGTTCCTGTGGCCTTTTTAATACGCTCAATCGCCTCGTCGAAATCACTGAACATCAAAACTCCTAGACAAATGTATTTTGCCGATCATAAAAGGAGGGGGAACCAATATTAATAAGCCCTCTTATAACAGGCAATGGTTACTATCAAGGTTCATCCCTTTCTTTGTGTATATTTCTTTTCTTGTTCCAAGTCAACAACTTGACCTTCGGAATTGTCATAATTTTATGAGAAGCAATATCTTGGTAACGAATTCGACATGAATTGCTTATACTAAAAATTTATTTTTCAAAAAAACGACTCTTTAAGCCGTGAATGATGTCTTTTTTGATACAAGAAACGCAATTATTTTGTCTCAACCTTCCGCGTTGAGCTCGCTATTTGGGATGAAGATAATATCAATACACGAACTTCGTAGGAAAGTAATACTCCTTATTCCTCATAGCTGGAATATGATATCCCTCGTAACCAAGAAGATCCAAAATGATTATTCGTAATTTGTAGATATATGGTTCACAAAAAAGGTGGTCCACATCACTGCAGCCACCTTAATTTATTAGTCTTCAATGTCATTCTCGCGTTATAGTTCTTGTAGAATCCAGACAATTCTTCCAAAAACTCTTTGCTGTCCAAACTCAAATGGAAGTGCCTGTTCTTGAAAATGCTGACTGAACGCACTTAAAAGAATCTTGTCATCGTCTTCGCGAACATACGCTTTTCTGATGACTAACCCCTCTCTTGGTAAGTCAAATGCATAGAGTTCTCCTGAAATAATGTTCTGCTGATGTGGGTCTATCCCGATATATGATCCTTTTCGAATAATTGGTTCCAGTGAAGCACTCTCGAGAACAATGACAATCATATCTGGTCGATAAAAGTGTTCCGGGATCATGATTTGTTCCACAGGCTTCTGTTCCCATGGCGTGCCAGTGGTCCCTGAGCCAGACATGGAATGCACAATGACGGTTTTATTCTTTATGCGTTTGGGAACATGTATTGGAAACGTACTTTTAGGAGTTCCGATTTCATGTGATGGAACGTCGGTGGTGCCCTCCAAATACTGAGGTTGTTCGCCAAGAAGTACCCAGTCTGGATTGAGCCTGAATTTCTGGAGAAGTGTTACAAGCCATTTAGCTGGAATAGAATTTCTTTTTTTCGCATCGGAAATACTCGATTGGCGAATGTGGAGAATTTCAGCCAATTCGACCTGGGTGTATGCCTTTGTTGTAGACTGGATACGTTCCATGCATATTTCAAATAAATCCGAAACAAAACAAGAATTTGTCACACCATCCTCCTTACTGTATAAATCGATCATAAAACAAGAAGTCCTATTTAAAGTCATTATCTAATAGGTGGCCTTAAGTCTGACGGAATACTTATATTGATTTTTTACAAAAGGCCAGACTATTTTATTATTCGTATACACGATATCAAGCGTTTGCTATATGCTTCAGTCAATATCGTATTCATAGTAGGAGTGATGGCAAAAAAAAACGAGGACATCCTCGTTTTTTTAGGGGGGCTACCTTGATTTGCCGAGACACAATCGCCCGTACAAAGCCTGCCCTAAACTGATGCAACCATCACCGGGTGGGGATTGAATATGAAGAAGCGGGGTCAGTTTTCTGATTTTGATTCTCTGACATAATTCAACGTGTAGCGTCCGATTGAGCATTACTCCACCGCTCAGACCGATGAGCGACGTCCCATGTTGCTGGGCCGCAAGAGAAGCCAGTTCTGCCAAGCCTTCAGCAAGTCCGAGGTGAAAACGTCGACTAATCACTGATGGGGCAACGCCATGTTTGATATCTTCTAAAACAGCTCGCAGTAATACACGGCTTTCAAGCTGCCAATATTCTCCGCCCTGGACTACAGGACATGGGTATGCCCCGATGTTACTCAAAACGTGTTCCTCTTGAATGGCTTCAAGCATGATGGCGGCTTGGCCCTCATAACTTGCTTCCAAGCATACCCCAAGCAACGCAGAGACAGCGTCAAAGAGGCGCCCACAACTTGATGTTTTCGGACATCGGATATCACGGTCCAACATCTGTTGAACAAACGCATCCGCTTGTCGGAACTGAGTCATCCAAGGCCACTCCCCTTCGTGGTCTCCTGAGTCAGCCAATACAGCACGGGCAATGCGCCAGGGTTCACGAATAGCAGCTTCTCCTCCTGGAAGTCGGATATGGTCGAGATGCCCAAATCGGGTATGCTCCAGATTCGAAGGGTCAACAACGAGACACTCTCCTCCCCAAATGGTACCGTCAGTACCATAGCCGGTGCCGTCCAGGCAGAGACCAACGGCTTTATCATAGCATGCGTTTTCGGCCATGACTGCATAGAGATGTGCAAAGTGATGTTGTAATCTGAATATTGGCCACTGGGTTTGTTCGTGAGCAAAGGCCGTCGTCAAATAATCAGGGTGCATATCGCAAACAACCGCTTGCGGTTCGACCATAAGCATATCGCGGAGATGAGCGATGACTTCTTTATAAAATCCATACGTTTCAAGGTTGGACATGTCACCAATATGCTGACTCAAAAAAGCTTGATTATCCTTGGTGAAACATACTGTTGTTTTGAGTTCGGGGCCTAGTCCCAAAACTTCTGGGCCGGAGCGACCTAAAAAAATTGGAGAAGGCGTATACCCTCGTGCACGACGTAAAAACTGCACGGAAGTATTCGATTCATGCTTTGTCCTACTCTTGGCTTTGAGGGAGTGCTTGACAACACGCGTAACGGAGTCATCGACGCGTACAAGGATATCACGATTGTGGAAGAGAAAAAGGTCGGCAAAACCGGAGAGACGGGACAACGCTTCACGATTCCCTAAGCAAATCGGTTCCCCTCCCGCATTGCCAGAGGTCATGACCAGTACCGGCGGCTTGGATACGCCTTGATTTTCCAGGCACCAAAACAAGGCATGGTGGAGAGGAGTATACGCCAACATGACTCCAATGTACGGTGTATGTGGAGCGACATGCGTCGATATTTCAGCATCCGCGCGTTTGCGCAATAGAACAACCGGGCGCTCTCGTCCCGTCAAGATGGCCTCTTCTTCATGTGAAATGTGAGCCACTTCGTGTGCGACATCCAGGCTGGCCACCATAATGGCTAGTGGTTTGGCTGGTCGTTTTTTACGCTGCCGCAAGACGGACACTGCGGTATCGTTTCTTGCATCGACAGCAAGATGGAATCCCCCCAGTCCTTTAATAGCGGCAACAACACCTTTGCAGAGCGCTAATGCCAGTTCGACAAGAGCTGCATTATCGTGGACGATTGTTTCTCCACGATGGTCTGCAAGCCAAACCTGGGGCCCACAGACTGGACAGGCATTTGGTTGAGCATGGAACCGGCGATCCAGCGGGTTTTCATATTCGTTGCGGCAATCTGGACACAGTGGAAAGCACGCCATGGATGTGCTCTCTCGATCATACGGAATGGATCGTGTGATCGTGTAGCGAGGTCCACAATTGGTGCAGTTGGTAAATGGATAGGCTAACCGGCGATTTTTCTCGTCGCGCATATCGGCAAGGCAATCCGGACATGTCGCAATATCCGGACTCACGAGAACACGATGTCCTTCGCCCGCGACACTGGCATGAATGACAAATGCCTCGTCTTTGTCACGCACTTCAACCGGCTCGCTTGTATGTTCAATGATATGCGCCAACGGCGGCAAACGTTGCGGTAAATCCCGCTCAAAGGAGGCGATTGACGCAGGTTCTCCCTGCACTTCGATGACGACTCCGTCAGGAGTATTACAGACAAATCCCGTCAAACAGTGGTCGAGAGCAAGGCGATAGATAAATGGTCGGAATCCCACGCCTTGAACCTGGCCAGTGACCACATGTCGCATCCGAATCATTGTGCTCATATTCCTTCCCAATCCCAGAAAATGACGATCTTTTTCGAGTGTAACGACGATACTTCAACGCCATTTGAAGTACAGGCTTTTTATTCGGCCGATAAGGAAGCGAGCTGGTGCAAAGGCGACAGGAGTTGTTTTTTCTGGCAGGCGAAACCCGCTAGCATCAAAATCTACTGGTGAAGACATCGGATACACAAGGTCGTCAGGTATCGCCCCTGCAAAACCACGGGCACGGCATTCTTGCCATATCGGAACGTGATTGGGATGTGCCCCCAATATCTTGTACAATGCTGTATCCATAGCGACAGCATCGGCAGAGGCGGCAAGCAATCCCAGGGAATAAGCAACTCCTTTGGCCGGACCCGTGACGTGCATGGCCTGGATACCGTCAATGAGGTTCACCGTACGAGGTAAGGCAAGCATGACATCGACAAGCATGCTCTCAAATCGATTGTCTTCATCACCAAGTGTTTGATGAGCCAAGGCTTTACGGAAGCCAACGACACAACCGAAGAGATTTTTTACGGCCAGGGTGAGAAACATTTGTGTATGCGCCTTCACTTTCGGAACATTGACAACCACGTCGGTTTCAAGAGCTGGTTTCGCAATGGTGACATGGCCGCCAAGGGTCAACGGACGTTTCTCTCCTGAACTGAAGTTGACCAATTTGACGGGAAGATCTGCCAACGCTTTAGATAATCCACAGAGCCGGGCAATAACCTTAGCAGAACCGAAGGCCGGTGAGTCCCCCACTTCTATACGGGCTCCACAATCGAGAAGAATACGACAAACTGATCGCACTATAGCCGGATGTGTGCAGGACAATCCGGTATTGTACGGACCGACAAGATTGGGTTTTACAAGTACCCGCGTCCCCGGGGTCGGAAATCCGGCTGAATGTTCCAGAAGGCGGGCTATAGTATCGTCAAGGTGGTGCTCGGTATAATGAACAACGGAACACAGTGAAACGGCGATTGGCATTGTTTTTTGAACGCGGTCCGGACCGCATGTTTGCCCGTGACCGCGTTCGGATCAAACGGCCTACAGGATTTGTTTCATAAGCTCCCTGGAAAAGGCAGGAAGGTCGTCGGGTTTGCGCGACGTGATAAGCGTATGATCCACAACGACTTCGCTATCCTCGTACAGCGCTCCGGCTCCCTTGAGTTCTTCGGCAACACTCGCGTAACAAGTGGCTTTTTTTCCGGCAAGCAATCTGGCTGAAACAAGTAATTGAGGACCGTGGCAAATAGCGGCAATAGGAATACCGCTACTGGCGAAGTCGGTCACAATATCAATCGCTTCTTTCATTTCACGTAAGGCTGCCGGGGCCTTTCCGCCAGGAAGTACAAGGGCTTTGTACCCACACGAGCCAGCCGTGTCCACGTCGCTTAAAGCGAGATTGGCCTGCACTTCGTAGCCTTTTTTTCCGGTGATACTCCCTTTTGCAGGGGCGGCAATATCGACCTCGAATCCAGCTTCTCTCAAACGATAATACGGATAAAGCAGTTCCGAGTCTTCGAATCCATCGGCCGAAACGATAAGAGCTTTATTATTCATGGGGAGCTACTCCTTTTGACATAACGTCGGTTACATGAAGATTTTCATCGTCCAGTATATGCCGAAAAAGGATCAATTATGCAACGCCCCATGCAATGCGCAGGGTATTGTTTGGCGATCGCCAGAAAACGAGGCTTTAACAGTCGGAATTTCAGACCAGACCGTGGTGAACTGGGGAGACCGCTTTCCTTGACGCATTTTCCAGTCCTGTTCGAATCCGGCCGATGCAAAGGAAAGGGTATTGCGTCCCCATTTGGCATTTGCCGTGTCAACGGCATGCATGAGCGCTTTGCTTTTCTCATGCTTCTCCTCGTGCCCTAAACTGAGGAGACTTTTCTGTTGGCATCCCTCTGGTTCGAGACCTCCAAGAAGGACGCCCGCTTTCTTGTATCGCAAACCAGGCTTGAATAATTTTTTCAAAAGTTCCGTTGCCGTTTGAATCAATACCGGGGTGTGGCTTGTTGCCTCGGGCAGAAATTGAGATAATGATGCCGCATACTGGGGTTCTCCTTCGATAAATCGATTCGTCTGCACAAAGACAAGAACCGTAGAAGCAACACAAGCTTGTTGACGAAGTTTATTCGCAGCCCGCGTCGTGTAACTGGCAACAGCTTCACGCATATCCTCAAGATGTGTCACACGACGTCCGAAGGAACGCGATACCATGATCGATTTTTTAGGAGGTGGTGCATGCTCCAGGTCAATACAGGGAATAGCACGTAATTCGAGTAATGTATGAAGGCCTGTTACGGACATATGCCGACGCACAAATTCACGATCAAGCCGCTTGAAATCATAGGCCGTAAAGACGCCGAAACGGCGTAACATCGTGCCATACCGTCGACCGATACCCCATATTTCGTCTACCCTTATAGACTGAAGCAAAGCGTCACAGTCCTGATGACAGGTAAGATCAAGTACTCCTTGAAATCCTGGTTGTTTCTTCACGATGCGGCTGGCGATTTTAGCCAATGTTTTTGTCGGGCCAATGCCGATGGAGACCGGGATACCTGTCCATTGTCGGATGAGGGCGCAAAGCTTTCGACAGTGGCGATCGCGATGCCGGATCCCTGCCAGGTCAAGAAATGCTTCATCAATGGAATAGACTTCGACATTGGGAGAAAACCGACCGAGAGTTGTCATAACCCGAGCGGACATGTCTCCATACAAAGCATAGTTAGACGAAAATACAGCGACATCGTGTGTGGAAAAGAGTTGCTTGCACTGGAAAGCCGGCTGTCCCATGCCGATGCCCAAACGTTTGGCTTCTTCAGATCGGGCTACGATGCACCCATCGTTGTTGGATAAGACAACAACCGGTTTTCCTCGCAGTTTCGGCGCAAAAACTCGTTCACATGAGACATAAAAATTATTGCAATCCACAAGGGCAAAAACACGTTCCGGCGATTGAGAATTTTTCCGGGAAGATACTGCCGGTTTCATCGTTTTACGCCTTGTAAATGATATACGTGACCACACCCCATATCTCGAAATCCAATTCCGGGGTGATTTCTACCCGAGAAAACAATGAATTTTCCGGTACGAGAAAGAGTCTCCCGTTTTTTTTGAGCAACCGTTTGACGGTGAGTTCACCGTCAAGAATAGCAATCACAATACGTCCGCTGGTTGGTTCAATGGCCCGGTCGACAATGAGAATATCCCCGGTGGTGATATTTGCGTCCACCATGGAATCACCATAGACGCGCACGAAAAATGTCGCGGCGGGATGGGTGACGAGATATTCGTTGAGGTCGAGTTTCCTATCGATGTAATCGTCGGCTGGTGAAGGAAATCCAGCCGGGACAGTTGCCAGAAAAAGAGGAAAATCGTGTTCGCAACGTTTTTCGAATCCAAACGCTTCCATACCAGCTCGTGATAACGCCTGAACAAATTTGTCCGCAGAACGCTTCATACTTCCTCTTGTGCAACGGTGTTCGCAAGAATCACCGGGGACATTGCATTATTTTTCTCGATGCGTTTGTGTCACGCTGTCTTTGGAGGGGGAGAAGGATCCCCCCTCCAAAGACAGCCAGTGTTTTTGATTTACTGTGATGACGACATCAAAGCCGTAAGGGTTTGGGCGTCATGGACCGGAGGTTGACATGCGCCTCCTCGGCAAAGCCCGGCTTGGGGTTCGCTGGCTTCTTCAAAGGCGATAGTGGTGAAAGGGGCGTAGGTCGTCGCAACAACACGGCGTAAGGCTTCAAATTTCTCGTCACCAATGGTGCCCTGCAAATGAATTTCCGTACTTGGACCGATGGCGAACAAAACTGCGGAAAGCAAGTGCGTAAATCCCATGGGTTGTTTGATGACGGTTCCAGCAAAGGCCTTCATAATCTCGGAAGCTGTCTGATCAAACTCCGTATTGCCGGTAAGACGAGAAAGTCGAAGCAAATTCTGGCAACTGACGGCATTCCCCGAGGGCAAGGCCCCATCGTAGATATCCTTCTGCCGTGCGAACAGCTCCTCTGCCGAATGAGATGTCAGAAAGAATCCCCCAACTTCAGTATCAAGAAAATCTTTCAGGATAATACGTGTCAAATCAAGCGCAGCGTCAAGCCACGCATGGTCCAAAGTCGCTTGGTGCAGTTCGATAAGTCCCCAGGTCAAATAGGCATAATCTATCAGCGTCGCATCGATGCCAGCTTGCCCTTCACGATAGCGATGCAACAACGTGCCATCTTCGTTTCGCATCGTATTCAGGAAGAACTGTGCCGCCCGGGCCGCTCGGTCGGTCAACGTTGAGTTCTCAAACACGCGACCAGCTTGAGCCAATGCAGCAATCATCAAGCCATTCCAATCCGTGAGAATTTTGTCATCTTTGTGGGGATGGACACGTTTCTCGCGAAAGGCAAAAAGAGCCTGCCTCGCCACGGTTAATCGACTTCGTATGGACTCCAGCTCTTCGCCCCGCTCTTCCGCCAATGCGGCAAGCGGTTTGGGAAGATGCAAAATATTTGACCCGGTTTTCTCGCCAGACGCTTCTTCTGCAAAGTTGCCACCATCTTCAAAGCCATAGGCCTCGGCAAACAGGTCTGCTTCGTCTTTGCCAAGGACCGATTCGATTTCGTCGCGGGTAAAGACGTAAAATTTTCCTTCTTCGCCTTCGCTATCCGCATCCTCGGCGCTATAGAATGCGCCGTTCGGTGAAGTCATGTCCCGCTCTACGTACTCGAAGATTTCGTTTGCCGTTTGTCGAAAAAGCTCACCTTTTGTGATGGCAAAAGCTTCGGTACACGTCATAGCAATCAGCGCTTGGTCATACAGCATTTTTTCAAAATGCGGCAAAAACCAATACCGATCAGTACTGTATCGATGAAAACCATAACCAAGATGGTCATAGACTCCACCCATACGCATACCGACAAGCGTTCGCGTTACCATATCAAACGCCTTCGCATCACCAGTGGCAGCAAACCGGCGCAAAAGAAACAGCAAGGTGTGCGGGGATGGAAATTTGGGAGCTGATCCGAACCCACCGAAGTCGCTATCGAATTGTTCCGTCAGTTGCTCTTGCGCCGTTTGGGTAGCATGCGCGTCGAGTTCCCCTGTTTCGGCTGCGGTCTCCTCAACACGTTTGACGTGTGCAACAAGCTTTTCACTCGTTTCGACCAATTCAGCTCGGGTTTTCTTCCAGGCATCAATGACTTTGGGAAGAAAATCATAGAGTCCCATCAAGCCCTGTCGACTTTTCTTCGGAATATAGGTTCCTGCAAAAAACGGTTTTTTATCCGGGGTGAGCAACACGGTCAGTGGCCATCCCCCACGTCCGATCGTCGCATGGCAGACGGTCATATAGAGGTTATCGATATCAGGGCGTTCTTCGCGGTCTACCTTGATGTTGACAAAGCCGTCATTGAGCAATGTCGATACAACCGGATCTTCAAAAGACTCGTGCGCCATGACATGACACCAGTGACAGGTGGAATAGCCGATGGACAAGAAAATCGGTTTGTCTTCTGCCTTTGCTTTGGCAAAAGCCTCTTCTCCCCAGGGATACCAGTCAACAGGGTTTGAGGCGTGTTGCTGAAGATAGGGACTGTGTTCATGTAAAAGCCGGTTGGGCTTAGCGTTCATGGTGCATTCCATTTTCGAGCTGAAGGTTTCCCTTTGGGCAAAGCCGAAGGCACATCGGGGGAGCCCCAAGGACACAAAAGAACCTCTTCCATTATTCCGATAGAAGCCATTTCTTGCCGTTCTTGAACAGAGGGAATACAAGCTCCTAGCAGACACTCAAATCAAGCGCAAAGCCGTCTGTTTCCCCTGTTCTGGCCTTGTGCGTAACTCTCTTCCGATCCAATTTGTGCGACCGGTTTTTTGTGGAGGACATCGTGTTCACACTTGCTACGCTGATTTTTGTCATCTCCTATGCGCTCATTGTCAGCGAAAAGGTCCACAAGACCAAAGTTGCCCTGCTTGGGGCCGGCCTTGTTCTCATCTCCAAAATTCTCACCCAGGATCAAGCCCTCCGCGATGTTGAAATGGGCGTGGACTGGAACGTCATTTTCCTTTTGATTTCCATGATGGTCATTGTCAATATTATGACCAAAACTGGTGTGTTCGAATTTCTTGCCGTTAAAGCCGCGAAATTGAGTCGGGGGCGACCTGTTGCTATCATGGTTATTTTTGCTGTGGTCACTGCGATTGGCTCGGCGTTTCTCGACAATGTGACGACAGTGCTTTTATTGGCTCCCGTCACGCTCCTTATCGCCGAACAACTTGAAGTTGATCCCGTCCCGTTTCTCATTACCGAGGCTTTGGCGTCCAATATCGGCGGCACAGCCACGTTGATCGGTGATCCACCCAATATTATGATTGCGTCCAAGGCGGGGTTTGAGTTTGTCGATTTTATTCTTCATCTCGCCCCGATTATTATCATTATTATGATCATCTGGCTTGCTCTATGGGCGTTAATTTTTCGCAACGTGCTCACAGTGGATGAAGAAAAACGCCAACGCATCCTTTCTCTTGATGAATCCGAACTCATTCGTGATAAAAAACTTCTTGTCAAAAGTCTTATCGTTCTCGGACTTACAATTCTTGGTTTTATCTGTCACGGCGCACTCCATTATGAAGCCGCGACTGTCGCACTGGCCGGAGCCGGACTTTTGCTCTTTATTTCCGGCCAAGATCCGGAAGAAGTACTTTCATCCATTGAATGGCCGACACTTTTTTTCTTCATGGGGCTATTCATCATTATTGGTGCAACGGTCAAGGTCGGTCTCATCGAGATGATGTCGGACAAGATGATTACCCTGACGAACCCATCCAAAGATAATATGATGACACTGTCCTTGGTTATGGTGTGGTTCTCATCCATTGCTTCGGCTATTGTCGACAACATTCCGTTTGTTGCGACAATCAACCCTCTTTTAATTGATATGGCAGGGAAAGTTTTTGGCGTAACGAATCTTGCGCCTGGTTCGGAGATATTACGGAGTGCAGCCATGGAACCCGTTTGGTGGTCGCTTGCACTTGGAGCATGTTTGGGCGGTAATGGATCGGCTATTGGTGCGTCAGCCAACGTCATTGTGGTGGGATTAAGTGAAAAAGCCGGTCATAAAATTACATTTATACGTTTCTTTAAATACGGTGCTCCCGTGATGCTCCTGACGATTATCCTTGCTACGATATATATCTATCTGCGCTACTACGTTCTGCAGTGGTAAGAATACAGAAGGGTTGCGGGTGGGTGTCCGGCGTTACGGCATCTATCCGCAACTGCTTTTCATCTCGTCATCTAAAAGTAAATTCCTATCATAGTCGGAATCAGCGAACTCAAAGGCGATCTGGCGAAATCGATCTTGTAGAGCAAGAAAGGCGTCAACGATATCGGGATCAAACTGCTCTCCTCGGCCTTCTACGATAATTTTTTTCGCTTCGATAAACGGAAATGCCGGTTTGTAAACACGTCGGCTGATCAAGGCATCGAATACGTCGGCCAACGCCATAATGCGGCCTGATAATGGAATTTCGTCTCCTTTCAAGCCTTGAGGATAACCTGTCCCATCAAAGCGCTCGTGGTGAGTATACGCAATTTCTTTGGCAAACCGTAAAAGCGAATTCCCCTGTATGTACTTCTCCGTACGTGCGATGGCATCTCGGCCATAACTAGTATGTTGCTTTATTTCTTCAAATTCTTCGAATGTCAGGCGTCCGGGTTTGAGGAGAATACGATCGGATACACCAACTTTCCCAATATCATGTAATGGAGACGATTTATACAGTTGCTCAATCGTCTTCTCGTTAAGAAAGTCGGCGTATCGAGAAGAACAGCGTAAGTGTTCAGCAATGGCTTTGACATAGTATTGCGTACGTAGAATGTGTCCACTCGTTTCCGAATCGCGTGATTCGGCTAAAGCGGCAAGCGTAATAATTGTAATATCTTGTGTACGATGCAATTCGGCAGTGCGCACTTGCAGGCTTTCGACCATTTTATTGGTTTTTATGGCCATGCGTCCAAAGTCATCACATCGGGCCACGGGAACCCGTGCGGTGAGATTTCCTTCACCGACAGCATGAAGAACGGTATCCTGATAGCCGAGGAATATCTTCAGATTGTGTGAATAGGATATGACTATAGTGACGAGAAAAACGAGCAACAAAGCGATAGTAAATCCTATTTCGATAAATATATCGGAACGAATCTGTTCAATATGGAGAGGGCCTTCGGCGAGAATCCATTGAATATCCTGAATAAAAATACAATAGAGAATCGCTGCCAGCAATATGGCACATGCAATGGTCATGAACACGAGCTGACGTGTTAAAGAAAAACATCTCTGCTCATCAAAACATACGCTGTTGTCACGTATTGCTTCTTCTCCCAAGAGGCGTTCTCGTTGCAATGCAAGATCCGCTGAGACGAAAAATCCAACAACAGTAAAAGCGAGCAGCACAGAGAGGGAACTCAATATATCAAAATGGAATATCAAAGATCCATATGCACCAACAAGAATACCTGCTGTCATGAAGAGAGCCCATTCCATAATGAATTGTCGGCGACCTCGTTTTGATAATGATGCGATCTCAACATATACCGCTTGGAGATATCGACGCAGAAGGAATACGCCTCCCAGTGCAATAGCCAATGGAAGTCCCCATTCTGTAATGTTCAGGGACGAAATATCCGGACTCATTTGACGGCTGAGCACAAGTATAACAAAAAAAGAAAAGGAATATAGAATAGTTGCACGCATCGTTCACCTCAAGAATCAATACGGAAATCGGCTATGTCCATCGTGCGATATAACCATCTACATCGAATTTGCGTCGACATCCCGCTTCGTTCATGTATCTGATTTTTCCAAATATTGGCCGTTCCTTGAATGCTCGATCATGCACACCACATATTGACCACATGACGCCGGTAACTCCATTTGGATCCCGTCCATCAAGTTGGTATGTATCATTGAGGCGTAACGCTATATCAATGGCAATTTCAGGAGACGGAGTCCACTCAAGAATTTTTTTTGCCCAATACATACGCATGTATCCATGCATTTTACCAGCCTTTACCATTTCGGACTGTGCAGCATTCCATAACGAGCTGTGTGTCTGCGCCGATTCGAACTCAGCAAAGGTGTATGTTGCCGACCGCGCATCATTACGGTGTGCATCAAGTGTTTTGTGAGCCCAGTCTGGAGCTCCGTCAATGGTATCGTAAGAAGATTGATAGAGACAAAAATTATCGGACAGCTCTCGGCGGACAATGAGTTCTTCAAGAAACGCTTGTTTATCGTTTTCAGGAATATGCTTGGCTGACATTACATCCAAAGCTGCTCGCTGAGGGGCAAGTTGACCGAAGTGAAAATATGGAGACAGACCGGACTGTCCATCGGTCAACGGATCATTGCGGCGCGTATCATAGCCGATCAGCTTGGATTCAACACATTGGGCCAGGGCATTGTGCCCCGCCTGCCCTCCTGGAATGATATATTCTTCAGAACGAGAAACTGTCTCAATATTCACTGCTTTTCGGGTGATATCCCAATCTACTTTGGGCACGTCGAGACGAAATTTCGTCGGAAGAGGCTCCAGCGCGGAAAAGGGTTCCAAAAACTCAGGAAGCAAGCGGTGTATTTTCGGGCGTATTGTGCGTGCAGCGAATTCAAGTTTGCTTGATGTTTCCCATGCCGGAACAATATTATGCGCATCAACCTCAAGAACTTCAACGTTGGTCTCTCGGCATAATTCCTGTTTCCATTGGCGTTTAATGTGGAGTGGATCGAAATCCGTCACCACCGACCCGGCACGGCACTGATGTACCACCTCAACAATCGTCGCTGCTGGTTCACCGATGTGGAGCCAAAAGCCAATACCGAGGTCGGCCAGTTCCGTTTCAACCTCACAGAGCCCATCCATCATGAACTGGTATTGACGTAAACCAGCGCCAAGAAAATGGGGAGTCAGCGTAAATACAACAGCAAAGGGAGATTGTCGGGAACACGCAAGCTGAAAGGCAAGGACAAAGGCCCAATTATCTCGTATCCGTTGATCCCGGCTCATCCAATATAGAATCGGACCGCCAGATTTCGACGTTTTGTTGAGGTATCTGATTCGTTTTTCGTTGACAGACATAGTGCCCCTAACACCAAGACGGCTATGCCCCCAATTTTATGGTGCAGCTGCCGGTTCAAAGTTTGACTTCATCCTACCCTAGGAACCGGCATTCACCAAGAGAAAAACCAGAATATATCGCGTCCAGCAAAAAATTATCGTTGATATGGAGCAGATAAGCGGCTTACCATCTCTGTTTTGAATGCATCAAAACGCCCTTCCTCAATCGCCTGACGTGTTCGTGTCATTAACTCAAGGAAGAAATGCACGTTATGTATGGTATTTAAGCGATATGAGAGCAACTCTCTCGCAATATACAGATGTCGTAAATAGGCACGTGAAAATCGACGACAGCACGGACATGAACATTCGGGATCAAGTGGACTCTCATCATCAGCAAATTCGGCTCGTTTAATATTGACCTTCCCATGCCACGTATACAGCGTACCATTACGAGCATTTCGTGTTGGTAATACACAGTCGAACATGTCGATACCGTTGGCCACTCCTTCAAGGATGTCTTCAGGTTTTCCGACACCCATAAGATATCTTGGCATGGATTCAGGGAGAAAAGGTGCACTGGCGGCAAGCATTGCGTACATTTCTTCTGTGGATTCCCCGACGCTCAGCCCTCCCAAGGCAAATCCATCAAAGTCTATTTCCTTGAGCTCTTCTGCGCTTTGTCGGCGTAGCTCAGGATAAAATCCTCCCTGGACGATACCGAACATAAGTTGCTTCCCACTACCTTTCGGATACGCCAATCGGCTCCGTTTGGCCCAATCCGTCGTTAGAGTGAGAGACTTGGCGGTGTAATCATAATCGGCGCCATACGGGACGCACTCATCGAGCACCATCATAATGTCGGAACCAAGGTTGTTTTGGATGGCAATGACTTTTTCCGGCGAGAAAAAATGATGTGATCCATCAATATGAGATTGGAACGCGACTCCCTCGGATTCAATCTTACGCAATGCCGAGAGGCTGAAGACTTGGAATCCTCCACTATCCGTCAAAATCGGCTTGTCCCAGTCCATAAATTTATGCAATCCTCCGAGTCGGGCTATTCGCTCGTCTCCCGGGCGGAGGTAGAGATGATATGTATTACCAAGAATGATCTGTGCGCCGGCATCATGGAGTTCCCATGGAGCAAGACTTTTCACTGTGGCTGCCGTACCGACAGGCATGAAGACCGGGGTTTCCAATACTCCGCGAGCTGTCGTCAGTGATGCGCGTCGCGCCTTGCCATCGGTCGTGTGGATGGTAAAGGTTCCAATTTCGGACACTGTAAACTCCATTAGGCTTGTCGGGAAACACCGACCTTGGGGCAGATATTATCCAGAACGCAATCTGGACATTGTGGCGAACGCGCCTTGCAGACGTTTCGGCCATGAAGGACAAGATAATGATTGAAATCTCCCCAGTGTTCTTGGGCGACCAGGGGGATAAGATCTTTTTCAATAACGATAGGATTGTCTGAAACCGTCAGACCGAGTCGATTCGACAGGCGTTTCACATGCGTATCAACGGCAATGCCTTCGTGAATACCAAACGCATTGGACAATACAATATTAGCGGTTTTTCGCGCCACACCAGGAAGAGATGTCAGGCCAGCCATGTCACGCGGGAGTTCTCCACCCAGTTCATGGGTAATACGATTGGCCGAGGCAATGAGGTTCTTCGCTTTTTGTCGGAAGAAGCCGGTTGAGTGAATTACTTCTTCCAGATCGGGAGTTCTGGCATCAGCCAACGCTTCAGGGTCAGGCCAGCGCTCAAACAACACCGGGGTTACAGTGTTGACACGTGCATCGGTGCACTGGGCAGCCAGAACAGTTGCCACCAGCAGTTGCCATGGGGTTGTAAAGTCAAGCGCCGATACAGGGTCGGGGTACAGCTTGGAAAGCCTTTCCACGACTGCACCGGCGCGTTTTTTTAGCGATATTTTTGACACGAAACTACAAGATGAACACCACCGCCGAAATCGTGGTGGTCCATTGATCTGCAACTCCTGTCGCCACACATGGTTTGGACAAGGAGTCAATAATTTTTCCGCTCATGAGATAAATCTGGCGGCGTTCGTCATAGGCCGTTTCCGGATCGAAATCGACGCCTAACGTTGTTGCCAACATCGTGGAGGCCAAGTCTTCGGCAAAATCACCGATTTCTTTTTCTTCTGCACCGAATGCGGTGTGTTCGGAGATATAGCCATAGTTGTCTTTGCTTGCCGGAAAGGCCATCCCCACAGCCGAGCCAACCAGACGATTTTTTTCGTTGGTGGCATTGCGAGCCATGACGCAAAAAGCGATCTGCCCGGGCTTGAGGTACGTAACACCCTTTTCGACAGGAAGAAGCTCGCAATTTGGGGGAAAGATACTCGACACATAAACGAGATTGAGTTTCTCGATGCTGGCATCACGAAGCGCCAGTTCAAATGACTGCAACTTGTTCTTGTGTACACCAACGCCTTTCGTAAAAAAGGCCTTCGAGGGAACGAAGGATTCAATCATGCTGGGGTTCCTCCAACTGCAATGATGTCGTGTAGAGCTACAACTTCGTTTTCTTCCTTTGCATTGGCTTTTTAACGCCTATAGCATCCAATTTGGCTTCGATATCGGACATGCTTCCAGATAAAGTAACAATAATGCGGAACACAGGTTTGCCTTTAACCTGAGCATTTTCAATTCTTCCCGTCACGCCTTTTTTGGAGATTTGCGACAAGAACGTGTTTGCCCGATTTTTCTCGTAGAATGATGCCACTTGATACGTAATCGAATATCGTTCGTCTTGAACTGGTGTTTCAACAACGGCAGGCTTTCGCGGCTCTTCCACTCGGGGGGCAGGCGTCGGCGTTGGTTTCGGCTTTACGACCAGGGGTTTTGCGGGTTCCGGGGTCAGTGCAACGGCCGGAGCTTGGCTGACGGCCGGGCCGTCTACGTCACCTTTATCACGCAGACTCTCCATAAATCCAAGTTCTTCCGGTTTGAGCACTTCCGGACTTGATGCCGAGCCTAAACTTTCCGAACTTTCCGTCGTTGGAAGTATTTGGGCAAGTTCAGGAACGGCTTTCTCGGGTTTATATCCACGACCGACCAGAACTCCCAAAATAAAGACCCAGGCCACCCCGAGAACAACCACCACGGCAATGGACACCAGGCCGGACATGGTGAGTTCAATGGAGAATTTTCTCGGACCATTGTCCGGTTGCGACATATTGAGTCGACTGAAGATCTTCATTGGCCACCTGTTTTCCTGCTGGTTATAAACATTACATACGATCGGGCGCGCTCACTCCCATAAGATCAAGCCCATTGCGCAACACCTGAGCCACAGCATCAAGTAACATCAGACGCGATGCAACAAGAGTGGCTTCTCCCGCCGCGAGTACGGGGTTCAGCGTATAATACCGATGCAGGCTACTTGCCACTTCTCGCAGATAGAACCCTATCTGATGAACACCGAGACTTTTCGCCGCTGATTCAACCGTGTCGGGAAATTGGTCAAGCAGACGCAACATGTCAAGATCGGCTTCCGTATCAAGGCCGGCCAGAGTCGCCATATCAGCTTGCCCCGGCGTTACACCCTGCTCTGCCGCTTTGGCTTTGAGCGAACAAATTCTCGCATGTGCGTATTGCACGTAATAGACGGGATTGTCCATGGATCGTTCTTTAGCCAACTCAAGATCAAAATCGAGATGACTGTCGCTTTTTCTGGATAAAAACATGAAGCGGGCAGCATCGACACCGACTTCCGTACAGACATCGGCCAAAGTTTCGAATTCACCTGAACGCGTTGACATGGCCACCTGTTTGCCCGCACGGAGCAAATTGACAAGCTGCACCAAAATGACGTCGAGGTCTTCAGGTTTTCTTCCCAAAGCTTGTACAGCCGCTTTCATACGCGGAACATAACCGTGGTGGTCTGCTCCCCATATGTCGACAACAAGATCGAACCCACGACGATATTTATCGTCATGATAGGCGATATCGGAAGCAAAGTATGTCAAATCTCCTGAAGACTTGCGCAAGACACGATTCTTGTCGTCTCCGTAGCGTTCTGTGTCAAACCACAGCGCACCATCTTTTTCAAAGGCCAAGCCATTCGCTTGCATGTCGGATAAGGTCTTTTCGACTTTACCCGCATCAACAAGGCTTTTTTCAGAAAACCAGATGTCGTGCTGTACGCGAAACGTTTCCAAATCCAACTTGATACCATCGAGAATACTTGTCATGGCATGCTGTTGGCAGATTTCTACGACTTCCTCTTCAGGCATGGAGAGCAATGCGTCTCCGTGTTGCTCTTTCACTTCACGAGCCAAATCGATGATGTAATCACCTTTGTAGCAATCTTCGGGCAGTTGCACATCTTTTCCGAAAAGTTGCTGTAATCGGGTAAAGGTGGAAAGCCCGAGAATGCTCATCTGACGACCAGCGTCATTAATATAGTATTCCGTTTCAACGTCGAAACCGGCTTTGCGCAAAATTCGAGCAAGGCTGTCACCGACGGCAGCTCCGCGACCGTGTCCAATGTGCAACGGGCCAGTGGGGTTGGCTGAAACAAATTCAACCTGGACTTTCCGTCCCTGTCCCAAATTACATTGTCCAAAGTTATCCGCTGCATCAAGAACCACTTGAATCTGGCGTTGCCAGAACAATGTGGAATAGGTCACGTTCAGAAAGCCGGGGCCGGCAACTTCAATGGCGGAAAAAACATTGTCCGTATCGGCTTCAAGTAATTTTTCCCGAATGGTCTCAGCGACCTCACGCGGTTTTTTGCCCAGCGCTTTGGCCGACATCATGGCGACATTACAAGCGAGATCGCCGAATTTTTTATCTTTGGGTGGCTCAATAACTGTTTTCTCAGGCCAAGCCACACCCATACCCGAAAGAACGCCGCTCAGGGCTTCTTGAAAATGCATGCGTGCGCGCATGAAACATGCTCCTTATCGCGATTGCCGGTTTAATTCGAAAACGCCGCGGCAGCTTCGGCATTGGCAATATTCACGGTCTCAAACTCATCATTTCGCCCTTTCAGGTTCGCAGCCGCCAGTTTGGTCAAAACGCCTTTAGGGCCAAGCTCAATGAAGCGTCGGGCTCCATCATCGTACATCGCTGCAACTGTTTCTATAAAACGAACAGACGATGTCATTTGGCGTGTCATAAGCTCACGAAGTGTTGCCGGATCGCTTGCGGCAGTTGCAGAAACGCAAGAATAGACTGGAAATGCCGGATCACGCCAATCATATCGAGTCATTACTTTTTCTAATTCACGTGCGGCGTCGTCCATGAGCGGACTATGGAACGCCCCACTAACGGCAAGCGGAATCGCTCGCCCTTTATATTTCTTTGCCAGGGAAACCGCTTCGTCAACAGCCTTTTTTTCACCGCTAATGACAAATTGGGCCGGAGAATTGAAATTGGCTATTTTCAGCATGGCATCCGATGCGCTGGCAGCTTCATCCACCAACGCTTCCACCTGCTCCAGCGATAATTTAAGCACCGCAGCCATTCCCCCACCGCCACGGGATTCGGCATCGGCCATGAGTTGTCCACGGACCGAAACGAGTTCGAGCACGGCATCGGGTTCCAGGACGTTGGCAGCAGCCAAAGCTGCAAATTCGCCGAGGCTATGACCGGATACCCCCAGAGGGTTCAGCTTTGATTTGAGGTGGTACCATAAGCCCAGGCTGACGACGGTGAGCGCTGGTTGCAACGCCCTTGTGTCCACCATGTCCTTTTCGTCGCCGTCCCAATAGATTTCACGCAAAGCAAGACCGCTAATCTTTTCTGCGCGTTGCCAAAGTTCCATGGCGTCGGACCAGGATTCAGCCAGTGGCCGTCCCATGCCCTTTTCCTGCGACCCTTGACCGGGAAACAATACGACGTGCGCTTGCGCTGTCATGATGAGGTGGACTCCTTTGCAAAAAGTGAGAAGATAGAGGAACGAAAATACACATTCGTCCGGCCGGTTTGGTAGAGCATCATGAGAAGTTGTGCAATCAGAAAATACCCTGGCTGCTGATTTTTTTGCCTATCGACAGAGAGCATACAACGTCCGGGCGACTCACGTCGCTCTTTTTCCATCTCATGCTGCCCGAGCAGTTGACGAAACCCAGAGTCACACGTCAAATACCTCCATGAAAACCGCTTCGCCTGCTGCGACAGAACAAACCGTCATGGAAAAGGCAGCCTCATTAGGTCGTATATTGACTCCGGACCAAGCTCGGGGGCTTGCAACCTATCTTGGCCTGCTTGAAACCTGGAATAAAAAAATCAACCTTGTCGGCCCGAAACGATGGCCCGAAATGCTGTCTATCCTCGTTGCCGATAGCTGGCACCTGGCTGACTTTCTTGATGCATTAGGGGCAGAAGCCGACATCAGGAATACGCTGAGCCTTGACCTTGGCGCGGGTGCCGGTATTCCCGGAGTGCCATTGCGTCTTTTCTGGCCTCATGGCGAGTATGTTCTTGTTGAACCCCGCACAAAACGTGCTGTATTTCTCGAACTGGCCGTATCGAGTCTTAAGCTTGCTCAAACCCGAGTATTTCGTGGTCGGACCGAACAACTGTTTAAAACCATCTTGGCACACGACAAACGTGCCGGGTTGTGTTTAAGCCGTGCATTTATGCCATGGCCAGATTTTTTGCGTTTAAGTTGCGAATTTCTTGCCCCTGGTGGTGTTGCCGTGGTTATGACCAATGAGGCGGTCACTCAGGAGTGTGCTCCTGACACGGTGCGCCTGCTGCGAACCTCTCAGTATGAGGCTGTAGGCAATACACGCTATGTATCGGCATTCATGCCGGTCAGTGTACCGAGATAAGAATCCTTGAAGATCAACCGGGTTGCGACTTCATTGGCGATTTCAGCCGCATCCATCAATTTTTCGAGAATATCAAGAATTTCTCCCCGTCGATCTGGAGCGGAATACTTGAAATCTTCTTCCAACTGGCCGGAACGCATATATTCGATCATGGCATCAAGGCGTGCTTCTTCAATCATGGTGTTCTCCGGACATGAGTGATGTCTCGACTAATGGTGGTAAGGAATGTTTCGCATAATGGTACATGCACGATAAAGCTGTTCCAAAAGTATGACGCGAGCGAGTTCATGAGGAAAAGTCATAGGGCCAAGGCTGAGACGATAAGCACTTTTTTGCAGAATGGACGCGTCCATACCGAATGGTCCGCCAATGATAAAACACGGCACACGTGTTTCATTTTCCAGCCAACCTTGAAGCAGTGATGCCAGCTTGGGAGATGAAACGACTTTGCCTGCTACATCGAGACAGACAGGCAAATCGCGTTCATCGATTTTGGACAGGATAGCCTCCCCTTCCAGAGCGATTCTTTTGGCTTCGCTTTTCCCGGTACGACGAGGACTCACGTCTTTAATAATCCGCTCATCAACATTGACATAGCGTCGAAGGGACGTCAGGTAATGATCGCATGCACTTTTGAAATAATCGGCTTTGAGTGCTCCGACAAAAAGACACTTGATTGTTTGCATAATAAATTGAAATTCAAGGGTATGACGCCATGCGTCTGTTGCAGGCATAAAGCCTCGTAAGAGCCCTTTTTCTATACGCCGGTTTTGGGTGTTGTCAAAGTGTTGCCCATGGTTTAGGCCAGAGATGCCCCCAAAGTATCCACATGATACCGGAGTTTGCATGATCGTAACAGCATCGGATGACGTTTCACTTCAATCCTTCGGACGCGGTTCTGGGCGAACCCGCAGATGCCGACTTTGGCCAGCGATGCGTCTATTAGCTCGTTGTGTCATCCTTGCTATGTTTCTTTTTGCACCGCACCCCGCGCAGGCCGACGACATCTCATTAAGCAACCTCATCCTGAATAATAGCCAAGGTCGCATTAATGTGCGCTTCGGCCTCGATTTTCCTAACCTGGCTCCTCTGCAGGGACTTTTGAATGCCGGTGTTAATTTGACACTTGTTTGCGATGCCAGCTTATCGGAAAAGCGTGAATACCTTTGGAATCGATCTATCGTTGAAACATCCCGCTATAGCCGGCTAGAACGTTTGTCTGACGGTCGGTATCGCCTTGAACCGCCCGGTAACGGGCCTCCTATTGAAAGCGAAAATCTTGCTGGTGTCATTTACAACGGGTGGGGGCTTATTTCACTCGATTTGGCTCCATGGTCTTTGCTGACACGAGGGAAACCGTATACATTACAACTAACTATCAAATTAAAACAAGACGACGTAGCCGATTGGGTTCGAGACGTTTCAGTCTTTTGGTCTTTGGACTCCTTTGGCCCAACCACGTATAAATTGGATTTCTCATACTGAGAGAGATATATACAGTATAACGTTTTATGTGAGCTTTCATCGACAAGTTAGCATGTTCGTATTACTCTTTTTTTCGTAGCTCACCGATCTTTCAGCAGATGGAGCCGATATGCACGTTATTATAGCCGGGGGATCCGGATTTATTGGTTCCGCGCTCACACGTTATCTCACCAAGCGCGGTATCCCGGTCACGATTCTGACTCGATCACGCAAGCCCGATACGAGGCTCGTGTTTTATGCACGTTGGGATGGAAAGACGGCTGATGGTTGGGGTGAATTGGTGGATTCAGCCAGTGCCATTGTAAACTTGGCGGGCGATAATATAGGTGAAGGCCGTTGGACTGTGGAGAAGAAGAAGCGCATCCTCGATAGCCGACTCCAGGCTGGACAAGCGGTGATGCATGCCTTGAACCAGGCCAAAAATCTTCCTCGCGTTCTTATTCAGGCATCGGCAGTCGGGTATTACGGTAATATCGTCGCTCAACCTGGTAAAATCGTGGACGAAAGCACGCCCAAAGGTACCGGCTTCCTATCCGACGTTGCCGCACAATGGGAAGAGAGCACAGCTTTAGCCGAGGATCTCGGCATACGCCGAGCTATCATCCGCACCGGGGTTGTTTTAGGAAGACAAGGCGGAGCACTCAAAGAAATTCTTCCTTTTTTCCAAGCCTTTATCGGGGGACCTTTTGGCAACGGCCATCAAGGTTTTCCCTGGATTCACCTTCGCGACGAAATACGTGCAATTGCATTTCTTATGGAAAATGAAAATGCTCGTGGCCCTTTCAACCTGACGAGCCCGGACACGGTTGATATGAATCGGTTCGCACAGGTTCTTGGGCAGGTACTTCACCGACCATCCTTATTTCGGGTTCCAGGCTTTGCGCTTCGTGCCATTTTGGGAGAAAAGGCAACTGAGATGCTTTTGCACGGCAATAATGCTTTTCCGCAAAAACTTCTTGATGCCGGATTTGATTTTTCCTCCCCTCAACTTCAAGAGGCCTTACACGACATTGTCTCGTAATCAAAACGTATCATAAGAGACCGTATGAAAAAATCGCCGCACCAAGAACTCGGGCATACAAAGCGACGCATTCTGCTCGTGGAAGATGAAGTCATCGTTTCTCTTGACATTAAAAACCGTCTGACGAGCTTGGGGTATGATGTCGTAGGCCTGGCAACTGAGGGACAACAAGCTGTTGAGATGACGATGTCTCTCAAACCTGACCTTGTCCTTATGGATATCATGCTTGATGGTGAAATGGATGGTATCGACACAGCGTGTGAACTCCGCAACAATATCGACATTCCTGTTGTGTACCTGACCGCGTTTACCGACGATGTCACATTACACCGTGCAAAAATAAGTGAACCATTCGGGTATATCATCAAACCTTTTGAAGACCGAGAACTGCACACCACCATTGAGATGGCCATTTACAAACACCGTCTCGAAAGTCGACTGCTTCAAAACGAACGGTGGTTGTCTACAACATTACGCAGCATTGGCGAAGCCGTCGTCGCAACGGATACCAGCGGCCGTATTCAATTCATCAATCCTATGGCGGAAAAGCTTCTTGGTTGGAATCAAGTTGATGCCTTTGAAAAGAATTTAACAGATGTCTTTAATGTCAGTGACAAAAACGGACAACTTGAAACGCAAGAAGTTTTAAACGTCGCACGCGGCGAAACCCCCTCTTCACGGTCTGAACTCAAACTGAATGTTCGTGGATCCGGCTCAATTCCGGTTGAACTGAACGTTTCTCCTATTATTGATCCCAAAAATCAGTTCATGGGCATCGTGCTCGTATTTCGGGATATTACCAAACGAAAGAATGCCGAAGCAGCCTTACGCCGATCTGTCAGTGAATTGCGACGTACACTTCAGGAGACGGTCAATGCGCTGGCGGCAACGAGTGAAAAACGCGATCCGTATACGGCCGGACACCAGCAACGCGTCGCGCAACTTTCATGGCATATTGCCAAATATATGGGGTTCGATGAGGACCAACTGCAATCGATTCTCATTTCAGGACGATTACATGATATCGGCAAAATCTACGTTCCTGCCGAAATTCTTTCCAAGCCTGCGATATTGACGAGCATGGAAATGGGAATCATGAAATCGCATTCTGAAGTGGGCTACGATATTCTCAAAAATGTGCCTTTCCCGTGGGAAATTGCCAAGATTGTTCTTCAACACCACGAACGAATCAATGGAACGGGGTATCCTCACGGATTGTTTGGCACGGATATCCTTCCGGAAGCTCGAGTCATTGCCGTAGCGGATGTGGTTGAAGCCATGTCATCTCATCGTCCCTATCGAGCCGCCTTGGGACTCCATGTTGCATTGGATGAAATCACCAAAAACAGAGGAAATCTCTACGACGCAGACATTGTCGACGCCTGTCTTCATCTCTTCAACGAATACGATTTTTCATTTGATGATGATCGTTTCGCTATCCCATCACCAGGAGAAGCAGTATGAAAAAAGCGCTGATTGTTTACGGTTCTTCCACAGGAAATACCCAAAGGGCCGCCGAATTTGTTCAAGCAGCACTACAAGAACGCGGTTTGGATGTTGATATCGACAATGTGATCAACCGCGGTGTTGACGTCTTCGAAGAGCCTTACGATTTGTTCTGTCTTGGCGTTTCCACCTGGGGAGCCATCGAAGACGAGGTACAGGAAGATTTTCTCCCCTTTTATGAAGACATGGTCGGGCTTTCCCTGAGCGGAAAGCGCGTTGCCGTTTTTGGTTGCGGCGATTCCGGCTATACCTCGTTTTGTAAAGGCGTCGATGCTGTCGATGATCAAGCTCGAGATTGCGGCGCAACCCTTGTCGCCGAGAGTCTCAAAATTGACGGCGATCCCACCGGCGAGGAGGCAAGAATTGTTGCCTGGGTGCAAAAGGCCGTTTCTGCTTTATAACGTAATGATATTCCCGGGTTGCCCTCCCCTCTGCCCGGGAGATCATTATTGGGGAGCAATCCATATTAAACTGACTTGCCGGCCGCTCTCTTTGGCTTGTCTATACGAAAAGAAGAGGTCAGGCAGGCTGTAGGTACAGAGATCGAGACGAAAAATATTATTTCTCTTCAAACCGGCTGCCACGAGTTGATCTTCGGTAAGACGCCAGAGATCCACTGTTTTCTTCTTAGAATTGAAGTAATCAATAAAGTCCGATCCGAATTCACGCTCAAAATTTTTAAATTCTGCAGCTCCAGGGCCTAAGCTTGGGCCACGTACGGCCATGAGGTCAGCCGGTTTGATGCAGTAGTGCTCACAGAATTTTTCAACAGCCGTGATTGGGAAACGCAAAACATTTCCTCGCCACCCCACATGCAGTGCAGCAATATATTGACCGGAAGTATGCGCAAGCATGATAGGTTGGCAATCTGCAGTCTTAATTGCGAGCGCGCATCCTGACAGTGACGTTGCTTGGCCGTCGGCTGTGAAAGATTCCGGCTCATCAGTAGGTCTGCCTTCAGGTTCGAAAATCATATCGTCGCCGTGCACTTGACGAAGCCCACACCACCTCTCAAATCCAAGCTGCTGGCGTATTGCTTCTCGATTAGCGGCAACGTGATCAGCACTATCATTGACATCGAACGAGACATTTGCACCACCATAGCTTTCCGTGCTCTGCCCCCCACGCCGCGTTCCAAACGCGACGTTGATGTTCCCAAGAAAAGGAAACGCAAAATTTATTATTTGTATGTATTCGGCCATATAACCTCCTTTTCCGTCACAATGGCATCGACCTGCTTATCCCATGGTTCGCATGGTAATTCATCAACAATTTGAAAGTCATAAGCAAGTCCAATGAGGAAGCACCTATCAAAATGTCGATCCCCGAGCAATCTATCGTAATAGCCCCCACCATAGCCGAGACGTCGCCCCTCCCTATCAAAGGCAACACCTGGGATAAGCGCCATGTCTACATAAATATCGTGGAGAGGTCGACAAACAACAGGATCGGGTTCCGGAATTCCATACGCACCTGGTCGAAGTTGATGGATGTCATGGATGCAGGCCATATCCATTATACCGGGCTCATCAGGACGACATCGTGGAAGCAGTACTTGGACATCACGGTGCAATGCATCGTTCACGAGGTCCATCGTACCAACTTCGTTTCGTACGGCTATGTAAAGAAGCATTCGACGAGCCTGTTTCCAATGGGGAAGTGCCATTATTTCTTTGGCAATGGTTCGGCTCGCCTGACAAACCACGTCGTCATCAAGCGAGCGTCTTGATTTGAGCATGGTAGCTCGTTGATTTTGCTTTTCTGGGCAATGTCGCATATACCACCTGTGGGGTGAGATTGAAGCTGCATGCAATTATGCCCCTCAATTAAGGAGCGTGTATGTTGCAAGATACTTTTTTTATCGGCATAGGCGATATTCATGCCGATCTTGGTCCCCTCAAGCGCATTCCTGATGTTTCTGCGGCAAACGCTATTATCATCAGTGGGGACTTGACCAACCGCGGAAGCACAACAGAAGCTGAAGCCGTATTCTCCCAGGTTCGTGCCGTCAACCCGGTTGTTTATGCGCAAATTGGAAATATGGATACGACTGCAGTTGATGCAGTGCTGACACAGCACGGCATCAACATTCATGGACATGCCATTCAACTGACTCCTGGTCTGAGCCTGATCGGAGTTGGCTGGTCTACCCCCACTCCATTCGGAACGCCAAGCGAAGCACCGGAAGATCAAATTGAGACTTGGCTTGAATCCGCCTACGAAAACATTGACAAAAACGACCGTCTTCTTCTGGTCTCCCATACGCCACCGTTCGGAACGCTCGTTGATTGTATCGGCTCCGGTTTGCATGTGGGAAGTTCTGCAGTACGCCAATTTATTGAACGCGTCAGTCCTGATGTCTGCTTAACAGGCCATATTCACGAATCGGCCAATATTGACACAATTGGTAGCACGACCATCGTCAATCCAGGTATGGCGACCGATGGAGGATATGCTCGTATCAATTTTTATAACGGTCAGCTGTCGGCCGATCTTCACTATGTAGGACAAAGTTGATATCAATATGCTCTTTTGAGTGAAACGATTCGAGGACGACATGAACATTCTTTGTATTACAGATATTTCTCTCTATAGAGCATATCTCACAAAGTATTTCTTGTCGCGTGACATTCAATATCGCTTTCTTCCTCTTGATATCAAAAACATTGTGTCGGTGTTGGCTAACAATGAGTTCAACATTCTGTTGCTCCAAGCTCAATACCTTGATTTCAGCTATAAGGAAGTCATCAACCAGCTTCAAGATGCTGGAACCAGCCTCAATATACCGATCGTTACACTTCATGCCCAGTCGACCAGTTTGTCCAGACTGCCCGAAAATAATGAGGTTATCCATGTGGATCGGAAAAGTCTGGTAAAAGCACTTGATGACTTTAAACAACGATTTGAAGAGCAGACGACTCGATCTTTTCCGGAAAAACGACGCGTTCTTTTTGCGGATACAAGCCGTACCCTCCATAATGTCGTCAAGTCGGCACTGGGACACGGCTTCGAAGTTCTTTATGCTTCAGACGGCATGTCTGCCTATCAACTCTTTCAGGAAAATAAGATCAACCTTATTCTCACGGGCGTTCATCTTCCTAAAATGAGTGGCTTGGAGCTATGCCGCAAAATTAAAGAAGAGGCCGCAGGCAATTATCACCCCGTCATTGTTCTTTCGAGCAATGACGATCCCATGGCTGTTGATACGGCGTTTAACTATGGGGCCGATGATTATCTCGTTAAATCCTTCTCCCCTGAAATGCTTGCCGATAAAGTTTCTGAGCATCTTGATGCCGTGGAGCGCAAACGGTCACATAAAGTTCTTGTGGTGGATGATAGCAAGCTGAGTCGTGAACTCATTCGAAACGCCCTTTTAAAAGTCGGGCTCAATGTCCTGACAGCAAATGACGGTCAGCAAGGATTGGCCGTAGCATTAACAGAAGTTCCGGACATTATCATTACCGACATAGAAATGCCTGTACAAAATGGCTATGAACTCTGCGAAAATATCCGGAGTCACCCAGAGCTTGAGCACTCCTTCATTCTCATGATGAGTTCACGGAATAACCCAAGCGACATGAAGCGAGCTGAACGGCTTGATGTGCGTCGTTATTTTGTCAAACCCTTTGATGTCGAGAAGTTGCAGCTTGTGGTGGAGCAACTTCTTGCAGAAGGGGATCGACAATACAAGCTTGAGTACGGATATGCTTTGGAAAGCATGAAATCTCTTGTTGCTGCACTGGAAGCACGAGACCGGTATACTCAAGGACATAGTGCGCGGGTCTGTGAGCTGAGCATGCGCTTGGCTCGACATGTCGGCCTGGACAACAAAGCTCTGGCCGATCTCGAGATCGCTGCAAACTTGCATGATATCGGAAAAATTGGAGTTCGGGATGCCGTATTGCTCAAACCGGATAAGCTTTCAGACGATGAATACGCGTTGATTCAACGGCATGCCATTATTGGTGCAGAAATATTGAAGCCTATCCGCTCACTCAAAGCCATTATCCCGTTAATAATGCTGCACCACGAACGTTGGGATGGAAAAGGTTATCCGACGTTTCTTTCCGGGGAAGATATTCCTCTTGGTGCACGTATTATTGCCATTGCCGATGCGTTTGATGCTATGACATCGGACAGACCCTATCGTAAGGGGATGCCTATATCTAAAGCGTTGGAAATTATTGAAAAGGAGGCTGGACGACAATTTTGTCCATTCCTCGGATCAAAATTCATCGAGCTTATAAGCATGCTCGATACCTCTATGTCTTTCTCAGATTCAACCTCTACCATACTCACTACGACATGAAATTGCTTTGCTGGAATGTCAACGGTTTTCGAGCCGTTGTTCAAAAAGGATTTTACGATTGGCTGTCCCAATGTGGTGCTGATGTTATCGGCCTTCAAGAAACGAAGCTTCAACAAACACATGAGTCCGACTATCAAAACTTACCTGCCGGATACTCCCCTGTTTGGCTGAGTTCAACCGTCAAAAAAGGATACTCGGGCGTCGCGTGCTTCTATAAGAACGAACCGCTTTCGATTTCTCGGGAACTTCCAGACAAACGCTTCCAAGGAGAAGGTCGGCTTCTCCTTTTGGAATATCCACAATTCTATTATTTTAATATCTATTTCCCCAATGGAGGAATGGGACCGGATCGTTTAGAATACAAACTTGGCTTTTACGATGCATTTCTTGATTATGCACAATCATTGCGTCGTTCCAAGCCTATTGTTGTTTGCGGAGACTTCAATACCGCCCACAAAGAAATCGACTTGAAGAACGCAAAACAAAATGAAGAAACGTCTGGATTCCTTCCTATAGAGCGTGCATGGATTGATAAATTTATTGACCACGGCTATATCGACACGTTTCGCATGTTCGATCAAGGTGAAGGGAAGTACACTTGGTGGACGTATCGATTTGGTGCAAGAAAACGTAATGCAGGATGGCGTATAGATTATTTCTTTGTGTCAGAAGAACTCAAAGATATGGTAAAACGAGCCTGGATTGATGCAGACATTATGGGATCAGACCATTGCCCGGTGGGGTTGGAACTCGAATTTTCCTCATAGAAAAAATGCGGGGCAAGATATCTTACCCCGCATGTATCTTATTCTGGAGAATCAAGTCCTTTTGCTTTGCCGTCTTGAATGTAATACAAGAGTGTATATTTGTCCTTGAGCATTGTGATCAATGTTTCCAGTGAATGCTTACCCGTGCTTTGAACACGAATCGACACTTCACGATACCCATACTCCACTTTTTCATAGGAGGTGAGAACGCTGGAAAGACGAATTTCTTCGCCTTTTAAATAACTCAACAAATCAATGGCCGCGCCGGGTGTATCTTCCAACTTGAAAACAAGTTGAATCCCCTGTCGACAAACACCTGTAACAGCACACAGGTATTTAAAAATATCGGTTTCCGTAATGATGCCGACAAGCGCACCACGAGTATCAATAACAGGTAATCCGCCCACTTTGTTGTTGAGTAAGAAATTGGCAGCCGTGTCCACGGTGGAGTCAGGTGATATGGTTATAGGGTCTTCCGTCATGATTTTTTTGACCTTGAGGTCAAAAAGCCCTTTGCCGGCTTCAGCCTTGGTGGCGTCACCTTCCAGGAATTTGGATGGCATAGCATCACGAATATCTCGATCCGATACGATGCCGACGAGACGTCCCGTCGTATCAATGACGGGTAATTGTCGAATATTGTTCCGACGTAACATATCCGCCGCGTCAAGCACCGTATCATTGACCCCGAGATTATAGAGTCCTTCCGTCATCCAGTCTTTCACAAGCATATCCCATCCTCCTGGTTTTCAGCGGACGCGGACACCCCGCAACCATCATGTTTTCTTTAACTTTTGACAATAAACAACCGATATAAATTTATATCACGCCAAGACAATATGCAAGCATGACAACAGAAAATCCTGAAAGACAGGAGTGATATTCCTTCTCTTGCGCGAAGGAAGCCCAGTATTCAACTTCAATTATCAAAAGAGTATAGCCATGTATTCATCACTATTTTTCCAGATCATCCGTTGTCTTGCTATTGTATTGCTTATGACGACAACTGTATTTGCAGAGCAAACACGAGTGATTGTATTTTGTGGAGGACCAATTGGAAGTACTGCTCAAGTCTTTGCTGATGCATTAACGTCTGTTGTTGCAAGTATTGATGAAAATACTTTTTTTACAGCAGAGAACAGTCAAGGATCTATTGAAAATATCTCACTGCTTAAACAGCATAAAGCGAATTTTGGTATTATCACAATGGCTGACGCCTATATGGCAAGGAATGGAAAACTCTCAACTGTCGGTGTGTCGTCGCAGAACGCCCGTGCAGTAGCTTATCTCTATAACACCCCTGCTCAACTCATCGTTGATGCAAATTCGAACATCAAAACGGTCAATGATTTAGCGGGGAAACGCATTGCCATCGGAACACTCGGGTCAGGAGATGCAGAGGCATGTAAACGTTTTTTGCGTCATATTGGCTTGTGGAAGAAAATAACGCCGGTCTCAATCGGGTATGCCAAAGCGGCTGATGCATTCACTCATGGCGAAGTCGATGCATTTTGGGTGATGGATGGATATCCAACAATTTCAATCGTCAATGTAACTCGAAAACGCGATATCCGCCTGCTTGATCTTGATGGACCTGCACGCAAAAGTGGATTTTATAGAGCAAATTCATATTACTCTCCCACCTCCATTCCTGGAGGAACATACCGAGGACAGATCATGTCGGTCCCTAGTTTTGGGACTGTCACTTATGTATTTGCACGCGCCGACACCCCTGACGATATTGTCTATCGTGTTACGCAGGACATCTACAGTCACAGAGGAATTCGCCAACTTGAAATCGCTCACAAAGCTGCGTTTCAGACGCTTGTTGAAGATGCCTTGCTTGGTTGTATCGTTCCAATCCACCCTGGTGCCAAACGTTTCTACGAATCCATAGGGCTCCCAATTCCGGGCCGAGCTCAGCCCTGAACGTATTTTTTGTCCCGAGTATTGCCCATATTCAATGCGTCGATGCATTTTTCTGGCCTTGATGAGGAAAATACGTAGCAAGAGCGTTATTGAGTGCATCAATCTCCACGGGTTTCCCTAAACAGGCGTTCATTCCAGCATCGAAAATGCGTGGTTTGTCACAGGATGTGACATGCGCCGTCAAAGCAATGATGGGTATGGTTGCATAATCAGCTTGAGCCGAACGAATCTGACGAGTTGCTTCCAGACCATCCATGATGGGCATTTGGATATCCATTAACACGCAGTTGTATTCCCCTCGGCCCAGTTGGGAAATCGCTTCTTTTCCGTTTATTGCCCCATCGGCGGCAAAACCAAGCTTTTCAAGCATTTTCAAGGTTGTCATAAGGTTCGTTGGCTCGTCTTCCACCACAAGAACACGCCCATTTCTCTGAACAGGACGCGTCACTGATTTTTCAGGCGCAGCCTCAAGAGGTTGTTCTTGCAAAACGGTATAAACCTCCAGATCAACCGTGAAGGTTGTTCCAACATCAAGTTGACTTTCGACCGTAATGTGGCCTCCCATTATTTCAACAAGGCGATGAACAATCGCTAACCCGAGCCCAGCTCCGGAATACTTCCGTGTAAAAGAACTATCGACCTGAGTAAATCGATCAAATATCGTGTCGAGTTTATCGGGAGGGATGCCAATCCCTGTATCCGAAACCACTAAACGGAGCGCAATTTTTTCATCGGGCAACGAAATCTTTGGCGCTACGATCTCAATTCGAACATGCCCTGTTTCGGTAAATTTAATGGCATTACCAACAAGATTAAATAAAACTTGGCGGATACGTAGCGGATCACCAACAAGATTCTCCGGTATATTCGAAACGCATTTCGATTCCAAGACGATTCCTTTTTCTTGGGCCTGACTCGAAAAACTTTGCGTAATCGTTTCCAAAATATCTGAAAGGCAAAATGTTTCACGAACCAGTTCAACATGGCCTGCTTCAATACGGGAGATATCGAGAATATCACTTAAGAGACGGAGAAGATTTTGACTAGAGCGAAGTGAAATATCCACATAGTTGGATTGCTCTGCATTCATTTCTGTAGTGCGTAAGAGCTGGAGCATCCCCATAACACCATTGAGTGGATTTCGAATTTCATGACTCATTGTTGCCAGAAATTCGCTCTTGGCGTGGGTTGCCGCTTCGGCCAACTCTTTTGATTGTTTGAGTTCCGCCTCAATGATTTTGCGTTCCTCTATTTCTTGCAGGAGCTGCATATTAAGTTGTTGTTGTTTAAAAAGAATTTTTTGCAACTCGACTTTACTTTCAGCGAGTTCTTTTGTTCTTCTGTAAAGATCAATAAATACACGGACTTTTGAAAGCAAAATATCTGTGTTAAATGGCTTGGTGATGAAATCGACAGCTCCGGATTGATATCCTTTAAATTGATGTCCAACATCAAAATAGACTGCAGAGAGAAAGATTATTGGTATATCTTGCGTGCTCTCACCTAGACGTATAAGTGAAGCCAATTCGTATCCGTCCATAAACGGCATTTGCACATCAAGAATTGCAAGCGCAAAGTCATAATTCAACGTAAGTTTCAGCGCCTCATTCCCGCTTAACGCTTTAATGATCCGCGCATCAATGGAGTGAAGCACCGTCTCAAGCGCAATAAGATTTTCTTTTTTATCATCCACGATCAAGATATTCGGGGAAACGGCCATGATGGTTCTCCTCATTGTGCTGCGCGACACCGTGACGAAACGGTTTTTTGTTCAAAAAGATGAGACAGAAGTATAATTATTTCGTCGAGAGAAGAGATGCAATCTGGTTGTGCGATATTAATAGCCGCTTTGGGCATAGAAGCAAATGCTGCTGTTGCTGGATCTTGAACAATGGTGACCCCTCCGAGCTGTTTAATTTTTTTCAGCCCGTCTGCTCCATCATCGTTAGCCCCTGTCAAAATAATTCCAACAAGTTCATTTTTATAGACATCCGCGGCACTTTCAAACAGTACATCAATGGAAGGGCGAGAAAATTTAACCCGTGCGTCGACCGACAAAGCCAAAGTCCGATCACGTTCTAAAAGCAGATGATAATTGGGAGGGGCGATATACACCGTTCCAGGCAGAACGACCTCTTTATCTTCTGCTTCTTTCACTTTAAGAGAGCAATATTTATTGCAGTATGAAGGAAAATTTCCTTTTTGATTTGGATGCATATGGAGAACAACGAATATAGGGACTGGATATTCATTCGGTAATGAACGAAGAAGATACAATATTGCTTCAGGCCCCCCTGCAGAGGCCCCTAGAACTATTGCTGCAGGATATTTTTCTTTCACAATCTCTCCCTATACAGAGGCTCAAGGACATGGTGATACTGTGATTTTTTCTTATATACCCGCCATTTTCTATCCACAACAGTATAGTGCTCAGAGAGAGAATGCACTGACAGTCGCTCTCTGGAGCCGAGTGCAAGAAACCCACCATTGACGAGGCTTTCATCAAAAAGTCTCAAAACGCGTTGTTGAAGACGAGGATTGAAGTAAATCAAGACATTGCGACAGAGTATGAGATGCATTTCGCCGAAGACTTGATCGACTGCGAGATTGTGAGGAATAAATGTAATCCGCTCGCGCAATGACCGTTCCATAATCGCTGAAGTGTATTCAGCGTGGTAATACTCAGAAAATGAAAATTTACCGCCGGCTTGCTGGTAGTTTATTGTATGTTCACGAATAGAATTCAGCGCATAAATAGCGTCTCGAGCCTTTTCCAAGGCATACATATTAAAATCTGTAGCAAAAATCGTTGTTCGATCGTAGATCCCTTCTTCGCGGAGAACGATGGCTAGGGAGTAAACTTCTTCTCCACTGGAACAACCAGCATGCCAAATACGAACCGATGGATATGTTTTTAGCAACGGAATAATTTCATTACGTATAATAAGCCAAAATGGAGGGTCACGAAACATTTCCGTTACGCCGATGGACAAGGCATGAATCAAGAGTGGAAAAAAAGAATCATCATATAATAATCGTGGGAGCATTTCGCTTATGTGTTGACAGCCAGTGCGTTGAGCAAGCTGTCTAAGCCGACGTGTAATCGAAGCACGAGCGTAATCTCGAAAATCATAACCATAACGATTGGCTGTCGCTTCAAGAAAGAGCCGGACTTCGATGTCTTCGATATCGACCTGCTCCATGCCTTACTCCCAGTATAATTCCCTTTACTTCGATAACCAGACCCGCATCATAGACAACAATCGATTGATATCCACGGGTTTTTGTAAATAATCATTTGCCCCGGCGGCCAGGCATTTCCCTCTGTCCTCAGGCATCGCCTTTGCTGTTAAAGCGATAATTGGTAGTTGGTGACGATGTGGCATGGAGCGAATATGTTTTGCCGTTTCATATCCGTCCATTTCCGGCATCATAATATCAAGTAGTACGAGGTCCACGCTGCTTTCTCCTTGAAGAATATCAACAGCTTTTTGACCATCTTCCGCTTTGATAACAGAAAGCCCTTTTTCCTTAAGAATTTGAGCCAACGCAAACAGATTCCGCATGTCGTCATCCACAAGTAAAATATTTTTTTCTTTCAGTACGGCATCCTTGTCATTCAGGTGCGACAACAGCGCTTGTTTTCTTGATGGCATGGTCGAAACCATCTGATGCAAGAACAACGACGTTTCATCAAGAAGTCGTTCCTCCGATTTTGCTCCTTTAATAATAATGGATTGTGCGTATTCATGCAGTGCAAGTTCCTCGTCTTTATCAAGCTCTCTTCCTGTATATACGATTACAGGTGGTATATTCTCAGTATGATTGTTCTGAAGATGATCAAGGAGCTCAATACCTGTCATATCAGGAAGGCCTAAATCCAATATCATGCAATCAAATTTCTTCGTGGAAAGTGCCTCAAGAGCTTGTGCTCCAGTTGCTGCATCATGAATCACAATGCTCGGATCACCTATAAGACTCGTTACGGCCTGACGCATGTCTTGATCATCTTCGACGAGCAAGAGGTCCTTTATCTCTTTTTCCATTATATCCGTCAGTTGGTCAAAAACCTTGTTGAGGCCTGCACGGCTGGCGGGTTTCGAGAGAAAACCTATTGCCCCTCTTTGGAGCGCATCTCTCCCAACTTCCATTGCGGAGATAATGTGGACAGGAATGTGACGAAATTCTGTTTTCTGCTTCAACTTATCTAACACCGCTAAACCGTCCATGCCAGGAAGCCGGATGTCGAGAATTATTCCCTGTGGGTTCACCGATGGAACCAATTTTAATCCTTCTTCCCCACTGGGTGTCACAACACCCAAAAATCCTTTGGCATGACACATGTCGAGAAGAATTTGAGCGAAATGAGGGTCATCTTCAATAATCAGTATGGTTCGACTTGTCGCCTCGAGATCATTCCGATCATCTTCCAGCGTCCAAGATTCAACACCTTTATCGATACGGTAGGGGCGATTGTCCACAGCGTCTTGTATAGGAGGAGATGGAATCGGCTCGCATACAGTCTCTGTGTCACGACATCGAAACGGCAGATATAACGTAAATGTCGATCCTTTTCCCTCTTCGCTCTGCAGATGGATTTCACCACCGAGCTTTTTGGATAATTCTCGTGAGATGGAAAGCCCTAACCCTGTGCCGCCAAATTGACGTGCGGTACCGCCATCGACCTGCTGGAACGCTTCAAAGATGACTTTTTGGTCTTTTTGGGGAATCCCAATTCCTGTATCAACGACATCAATAGCCAGTGTACTTTTTGGATCAAGTCCACTTCGTGTCAAATCAATATCAGTGTCAGGTCGATAAAAGCGTACATGTACACTTCCAGTCGTGCAAAATTTGACTGCATTGGACAGTAAATTTCGTAAAACTTGCTCAACTCGCTGTCGGTCAGACTGAATGTGCTCGGGGAGTGTGGAGTCAATAGTAACAGAGAACTCCAGCCCCTTCTCTTGCGTCATGGGTGTAAAGAGAGAGGTCAACGATTCCGATATTGATTCGATAGGAAATTCTTCAATGTGGACAGACAGTTTACCCGATTCTATTTTTGATAGATCCAGAATTTCATTAATAAGAGTCAGGAGGTCGTTTCCACTTTTATAAATAACTCGTGCGAACTCAACTTGGTCATCATCAAGATTGCCACGCTCATTGTCCATGAGGCTGTGGGATAACAGGAGAAGGCTGTTGAGCGGAGTACGTAATTCATGGGACATATTGGCTAAAAATTGTGATTTATATCGTGTTGATAACTCCAATTCATGTGCTTTCTCTTCAAGCCCTTCTCGAATATTTTCTAATTCGATGTTTTTGAGATGGATTTCCGCCTGCTGTTTTTCGAGAAAATCATTTTTCTTTTCAAGATCTGCATTGCTTGCTTGAAGTTCCTCTTGCTGAGCCTGCAACTCTTCTTCTGAACTTCGAAGTTCGTGAGCTTGTTGTTCAAGTTCTTCATTAATCGCACGTAACTCTTCTTGCTGGGATTGAAGTTGCTGAGATTGAATATGGCTTTGCTCGAGGAGAT
The DNA here is from genome assembly GCF_000429305.1 of Desulfovibrio inopinatus DSM 10711. NCBI lineage: Bacteria > Pseudomonadati > Thermodesulfobacteriota > Desulfovibrionia > Desulfovibrionales > Desulfovibrionaceae > Desulfovibrio > Desulfovibrio inopinatus. The sequence continues at coordinate 140,438 of NZ_KE386879.1, read as the reverse complement.
AACGGAGTTTTTCTTGATTTTGAATTGTTTGAAATGATATTCCAATGTAATCAATAACACTTTGCAGAAATTCCAACTTCTCATCAGAAAATTCTGTAAATGCCCCCAATTCAATAACAGCTATGACAACATTTTCATGAAGAACAGGAACAACGACAATATTTCTCGGTTGTGTGTCTCCAAAAGATGAATTTATGCGTATATAGTCTTCAGGGATCGATGTGATAGATATGATATGTTTTTCTCGTGCAGCTTGACCGACAAGTCCTTGCCCGAGCTCAAATATATTGGCTAAGTGCTTTCGTTTATCAAAGGCATAACCTGCAACAAGGTGTAAACGCGTATCCTTCTCAAACACATACAATGCTCCAATTTGTGCATCAAGATAATTCGCAAGAAAACGGATGACAATTTCGGCCAATTCTTCAATCGTGTGTTCTCCAACGAGGCGAGCACTTAATTCATTGCGGCCAGTCTTCAACCAGTTCTCCAATGCTCGTTGTTCGGCATATCCTCGAAGTGCCGTGGTCATAGCATCAAGTGCTTGGCCAAGCGCATCATTGTCAGATACCATTGTCGAATGAATATCGTATTTTCCTTGAGCTATTTTATCTGCCAAAAGAATTTTATTTTTCAAACTCTCTCTGATATCTTTAAATGATGTTGCTAATTCTCCAAGCTCATCACCACGATCAAGTGCGAGCTCTTCACTGATATCTCCTTGAGCAAGTTGTTGCATACTGCTGACAACTTCAGACAATGGTGTGATAATTCCACGAGTAATAACGAAAGAAATAAGAACACCCACAAATGCCGCGAGAATAAGTACAGCAACAAGAATCCATGAATACAATTCTTTTGTTTGCTTAGCTGTTTCAAGAAACGACAACGCCTTATTATCAGCGAAGAGTATCATTGGTTGAATTTTTGACTCTATTTCCTGCATATGAATGCGTGAACCGGATACGATAGACTTGAAAAGCGGGCCTGAAAAGGACATTTCCGATGTTGCATTGTCTCGTAAATGACGAACCCATATATCGATGCTACCTCTCAACGCTTTTATTTCATCCGGATCTCCAAGAAAACGAGCTTCAACACGTCGAAATAAATCCTGCACGATTTGATCATGTTGATCTAAATCATGAAGAAAGGACTCCCATCGAAAATCATCTGGTTTATCTCGTAAAGGCTGAACGAGCTCGTCGATAATCATGACTTGGGTACGGATGTCGCGAAGAGCTTTCGTAACCGTAAAGGGGTGGTTATACATATCGACAGTAAGTTGAGAAAGCTGAAACAACTCATAGAGAGCCAAAGTCCCAACGGAGACTGTCAATAAAAACATAAGACCAAAGCCTAAAAAGAGTCTCACACCAATCCGAAGTTTCTTTATGCTCATGGCGTTTCCTGATATCTTTCATGGATATGAAGTACTGCACAAAACCGCACGAATCTTTGTTTATCCGTTCGATCGGGGCTGTTCTTTACTGCTTTAGGAATTAAAGATAGCTCAGCTTACGAAATTTTGGAAGGTAAAGCGATAGATAGTTTTTTCAAATAGCGTAATAACAAGTCAGCTCCGTATGTTAAACAAAGAATATTGCCAGATATTTTCTACAAGACAATCTTTGCAGTCAACAAACGAACGCCATAACGCATCCCATAGTGTAAATTCATAGAAAACCCTTTAAATGAAACTTCAAACTTCATATCTTGCTTTTTATCTGCAAAAAGAGCATGCTTTTTGCAAGCGATAAAAATCGCGTAGTATGAGCTTCAGTCGACCAGAGCGTGTTGCGCAACAAAGGGATTTGGTCAATGTCAGGCGAACAGGATACACCTCCTCTCAGAAAACCGCTTCGTGGCGTGTTTTCGACACAAGCTTCTGTCTATTTGGGACGCGGCCCATCCAGACAACAAGCTCAAGACTACCTGTTTTTTTTAATTGAAGAGCAAGATGATGGGCGTCTTCTTGCGCAACGACTCAACAGGAATTTTATTCCGACAGGTCGAAAACGGGAAATAGCACGTAATACTCTTTTACGTGACTATATTCCTGAGCCATCCATTTATCTCAATAAAGTCGTTCCCATCATGCGGACGCTTGAGCGTACCGTCAATAAAGGGGACTTACACCGGCAACGTGGAGAACTTTTTTCGGCAGAATTTGAATACAAAAATGCATTGAGACTTGATGAAGAGCATGTCAGGGCAACGTTTGGCTTAGGGCTTACATATCTCGACAGAGGGGAAAATCATAATGCCGAAATTATTTTCAAAAAAATTGTACGATTAAATGCACCGTTTGAAGCTGAACATAAACATCTTTTTAACGAGTTCGGTATAAAGCTAAGAAAAAACCGCATGTATACTGAAGCGTTACACTATTATGCCCGTGCGTATAAGCTCTGCAAGAGCGATGAAAATCTTCTCTACAATATGGCAAGGACTTTTTATGAGCTTGGGAAAATTCGTAGTGCAAAGCATTTTTTGAAGAAGAGCCTTCAAATAAATCCAGCTATGAAAGAAGCACGTCAATTTTATAATGCCTTAGAAAATATGAAAACGAACTCCCCACTTGACGATGTGCTCATGTCATGAATTCGTCAACGTAATCATCACACATGCACCACGTCCGCTAACTGCGCATAGAGATGCAGTGTCTTTCTCCACGCATCCTTTGAGTAATCATTATTTTCCAATATCAATTGAATATACCCGCTCAATGGCCGGAGAATAGGAATGAACTCTTTCCAAAATGCGTTGTGGGGGGGGGATGCGTTTGTCGCGACACCGTTTCGAATAAGAGCGCCAAGATGGAGCAATTGACGGCGCCAAACAGGCATAAGGCGAGGATGCGTCTCTGCCAAATCGCAAAAAATTACATGGGATGACACGGGAGTTGTTACCTGAAATATTTCCGCAAACCACGCTTTCCAAAATTGGGCAATCCTTTCACGTAAACTTGCTTCGTCTTCTGGTAACCCAACAGGAGACAAGTCATACAGCCCTGATGTATCTCGTGTGGAACAAAACAATTTCAATCCCGGGCTGCGGAAACGTATTGAATGTCGGTCTGTTGCGAGTAATCGCCGAATGAGGCTCGCCGTAATTTCAGGTTGAAAGTGTGGACGGCAAAATGCACCGTCAACCGAGCAAGACCAACACCCCAGGCAACTTACAGCAGCGCGAAGTACGTAATGTCCGGGTTGATATGGACCAGTTTCCCAAGGATTTACCGGCCCCATGGAAAGATTGAAGACGGGAATGCCTGCCCATGCTGCCACATGCATGGGGCCAGTGTCCGGTGTGACAAAGAGATCCATTTCCATACCGACTTTGAACAACTCTGCCAGAGTCAACCGGCCGCACATATTAACCAATCGGGCCGAAGTCGCCTTTTGAATGGAGAGCCCCAGTTCTTTTTCTCCTGGTCCACCAAACAATACCGTATGAATGCCACGTTTATCCAGTGCATCAATAAATGAAGCACTGAATTGAATATCAGGTCGTTTTTCCGGCTGGCTCGCTCCGATGAATACCCCCACACGAAAACGACGGTTTGATGGAACCTGACGTTGTGGTCGACTCCAACGTGTTGCGGCGATGATGCGCTGGGGAATGATGTCCAATGCATTGAGATCGGCATAATGATACCGATTATGCCGATTATTTTGGACAATCGATGCCCGATACAATTGCCAATCTCCACGGATACGGTGGACACCGCCTTTCTCTTCCAAAGGCCCTATTTTTTCATCAGCTTCCAACATACCGCATAGTTTGGCGGCTTCTATACGGTGACTTAAATTGACAATGAGATGATAGTGATGCTGTTTGAGTTGGTCCGTTGCGGTCCACGGAAAATAGGTGACGTGTGGACTGAGCGGCATGAGCCCCTTATAAAACGTTGGCTCTGCCACCACCCAGATGGGGTGATCGGGATACATTCTGGACAGCCAAAGAAACAATGGAAATGATAAAACCAAATCCCCCATACGCAGCATTTGAAGAACAAGTATTGGGCGATGCGGCATACTCATCTCTACTCCGTATCCTCTGACGGATACTCCAGACCAAGTACACGGCACTTCTGCGCAAGATCGTTGCGGGCTGCTTGAAATGCAAAATTTATCGCTTTGTTGAAATCATCTGGTGTATAGTTGTTATGCAGTTTGACCTGGTTGGCAAACCCCATAGCATAGGCTGCTCCTCCTTGAGCACCGGCACGGCCCGTCGACTTGAGATGCGATACGGCGAGATGCCCTTGATACACAGGCGTCTTCTCTGAAAGGAGTATCCGAATGTCGTGGTCGAGGTCGTCATACTGAGATGGTGAATACCGAATGTCAAAATTCCCGATATCTAAAAGAATATCAGTCTTGAACAGATGACAACAACCTGTCACGGTTGCACACGGCCGGATAAATGCACGCACACCAAGATCGAGATTCTGAAGGTGGACCGTTGAGATGTGGAACCGTCGGCCTCCATCTGTAACGTCATGCTCCGGGAGAAGAAAGACATCAGCACTTTGAACATGTCCTTGGCGCACATGATCACGGATAAGACATCCATAAACGCCAGCGTCGGGGTACGCGGCAATGGCAGTTCCAAAACGACCAAGCCAATCCTTCGGCACGAGGGCATCGTCATCAAGAAATGCGCACCATGCAGCGTTCTTCGTCTCTTCAAGAGATAGAAGCCAATTTCGGGCAGCTGGGGCACCGATATTGATCGGGAGGCGAATTGTTTTGACACTGAGGGAAGGATGGTCGGCCATATGTTGAGAAAATGCCGATACAACTTCCGGGGTGTCGTCACTACTCGCATTATCCAAAATGGTTATGAAGACCTGCCCATTAACCCACGACCAGTCCGATCGGGAAAGATATCGAAGGCAAGACTCAAGATCGGTTGCTTTGTTATACGTGTACAATGCAACGTGGATACTTCCGTCGATATGGGTACAGAGCGTATCTCGCTTTGTTTCCAGTTCGAAGAGTCGCAATACGGTCTCGGTATGCCATGGATATGTTCGAGCCTGGCGCCACAAGACGTCAAGAGCGCCAGTCCGTTCCTCTCCTCCAAGGTATGCTTGCGCTAAAAGAAGACCGCTTCGTGGCGTTGGCCAGCGTTCCCATGCAGCCAAAGCGTATTGGACTGCGTGTTCCCATTGGGCATCAAGGATTGCCATTTCAGCCATGACGAGGTCACGCCACGGAGCAAAAGGCTCGGGAACATGGTGCTCCAATACGGTGGCAGCACGCTCAAAGGCATGTTCTCCTACGGCAAAAAGTAAGAATTGACGCAAGCGTTCCAACACAGCATCGGGTGAACTTCTTTTGAGCTGTGTTTCAAGATACGAAAGGATTTTGGAAAAATCTCGTTTTTCAATTAAACGATCAAGGTATCGATCAGAAGGCGCGTCGGGCCGGTTCATCGAGAGGGTGGCTATATCCCGTGCAACGGGCGAGATACTTCCCCCATGGTTTGCAGCCTGAAGCAATTGCGCGGCAACGTTTTTGTCAAAGGGATCCTGACATACGGCAAGTTCCAGACATGCATTCGCCAAGGATGTCAGACCGGCTTGTTGTGCTGCCTCCGCCGCCACCCGGACAGGCTGTGCGGTTGACGCTCCGGCAAGAAGGGCAACAACGAACGATTCGGGAATCTGGGAATTGTCGAAAAATGACGTCATAATCCAAACCCTGCTCGCATGGCCTCCAAAAGTGTACTCAATCGCTTTACATAGGTATGTTCAGCTACAACACGACGATGCCCGGCTTCGGCTACGCGCTGTCGTTCCGTTGGTCGGTCGCGAAAGTGGCGAACCAAATCATGAATTTCCTGCGGAGAATCATATACAACGACTTCGCGTCCTGGCTCGAAAAGGGACTCGAGTTGTCGTCGGCGGTCCGTTATTAAAAATGATTTACATGCCGGCACATCAAACACGCGTTGATTAACGGCACCTTTCATTTGCATGCTCGTCGCGTTGAAATTGATGGCTGAAAGCGGATAAAGAAGCGGCAAATCATCGTAGTAGGAAACTTCTTTATGCCAACGCCACACCAGCCCTTCTCCACTGAACGTTTCAAGCCAGCCGGGATCACCAATCAACAGGGGATTGAATGGCATAATACATTCAAGACATTCACGACGATATAATCGTGTCGCTTCCCATGCGATATAGGTTTCAAACGCAAGCCGGCGTTCGGCAGAATCAAGCGCATCGCAGAGCGCCGCCGCGCGAGGATGTTCATGTTCAAGAAAGAGACGGACCGAGGTTGCTCCATGATGGCAAAACGAACGGGCTAAGTCTGGAGCAAGAGACGCGAGTTCAGGATCAGGATTCGCAGTCTCCAGACGTTTGCGCGTTTTCAGCACCATGGAGTTGCCTACAAATGAAATCGGTGTCCGCCATGGGTGGTGCGAAGGAAGCTGTCGTCGTGGATGAAATCGCCGTTCATCGACAGCCAAAGGAAGATATTCGACAAGCGGAAATCCGAGTAGGCGCAGACTCTCCACATTGTCGGCGTCCCACGTAAAAACGGCACAATTTGGTATGACCGGATCCGTATACATGGCAAGCATCAGCTCGGGATTATCCACGAACCAACTGGCCAACGGGAGGTCCAGGCGTCTTAATAGCTCGGCAAGAACCCCTTCCCGGTCTACGCCAAGATGATTGACCGTCAGAATGAAATCCGGTTGGAAGGTCTCAATATGAGACAATAACAGGGAGACAAAAGTTTCGGCATCGGTGACGTCGGCGAGATCGACATAGCGATACGGTACATGAAGCCGGTCAAAGGCCGCCATGACCTCACCCATGAGAAAAAGCTTGGACGTCAATAATAGCACACGCGGTGGCCAATGTCTTACCCGAACATGTTGCACGGACGAACGTAGATGTTCTATGCTTCTATGATGTTCAGTTGAACCATGCGATGCGACATTCAACTCGGGTTGATTCAAAACCGTATATAGTGCTTTGTAAAAGTCCGGGTTTATCCGAAAATAGGCTGGCAGGGCAACACAATGGATGGCTTCGTAACCGAGTTCTGCTGCAATGTCCGAGATTTGAGCAGCGACCGCAGTAATATCGTTTGCACTTGGATGTAACCAGATAACAGCGGAAAAATTACTCCGGTCTTTAAGTCCTGTGCATGTGAGGATATCTGTTTCACAATCCACAACAACCACAGGCCGACCTGTGGTTGTTATAAATGAATCAATCGCTTGTCCCAGTCCACTTCCCAAAAAAACCGTGAGACCGGGCTGGTGAGTCGCTTCTTCAGCCAGAGCGCGTTCTTGTGTTGCTCCGTTTCGGCCAAACAAATGACGAGTTTTACCGTCGTGCTCAACACGAATATCAATGAGGCGCCCATCACGGAGTACAGGCGAAATCGTTCGTTGCCCGATAAACAATACCCTATTCCGGCAACAGTGCTGTCAGTTCGTCTTCGTCTTCAGCAACTTCAAAAAAGTTAAGAAGCTGCACCAATTCCAACGTTTTGCAGACCTGGCTACTGGGGCGATATAAAAAAAGCTCCTTTCCTGCATTTTGCAAACGCGTATTACAGGAGACGAGGAAGCCAATGCCGGAACTGTCCATAAATGAGACACGAGAAAGATCAAGCACAACGGCAGAAACATCATTGTTTTCAATGACTTCAGAGATGACTTGTTTGATTTCCGGGGTGATTTCGATTGTAATCTCCCCTTCATAATCGATAATTGCAGCGCCGTTTTTGTTGCAGACGTTTAGTTTTTCCACGACATTTTCCCAACTTTTTTGCGAATGTACATAATATTCTTTTCTCCAACCACGCGAATCTCACAGAAATCGGAAAGTCTGGAGATAAGATACAACCCCCGCCCACATTCTGATTCTGGACTGGCATTGGTGAATGTAACGTTTTCTCCGAACCCCTTACCCCAGTCGATAACTTCCATTTCTATCTGTCGGGGCTTATCGACATAAACACGAACTTCAAGGTCACCGGCTCGTCCGCCGTACGCATGGCGGGCGACGTTAGCACAGGCTTCTGTCAAAATGATGTCGAGATCATGCAGTACATCGGAGTCATTCAGATCAACAGAAAGTCGTTCCACAATATTGCGGGCCATTTGACGGCTTTCCGCTGGGTGGGAACGAGTTTTGAGAATAAAGGAATTCACACCGCCTCCAACGTCAGCCTCAATGCGGTCACATCGTCCCGAAATAGGGGTTCTGATTCTCCGGAGGGCAATGCAGCCATGAGTCCATCGAGGCTGAATGTTCCTTCGGTCATCATGTTTGAAGCCAACTCCATGAAAGCGTCGAGTCCGTAAATTGTCCCGTCTTCATTCCTCCACTCGTACCAGCCGTCCGTAAATAGAAAGATGTCTGATCCGGGAGAAAGCTCAAGGCGTGACACGCCGAAATCCAGCTCAAAAAAACCAAGAACGGGACAGGTTGTTTGCAACGGCGTGACCGTATTCTCCATCGACAACAATGCCGGGCAATGCCCGGCATTGATATAGGTCATAGAATTATCAGCGCAATCAATATCGGCAGCAAATATGCTAATGAAATCCGATTCATACCGTATCGTTCGCAAAAGATGCTCATTGATTAACCGGAAGGTTTCTTCCAGGCTGAACGCACAGCTCATGGTTACACGAAAGAGAGAATTGACGACGGCCATAAGAAAAGCGGCTCGTGCTCCATGTCCGGACACATCTGCGACAACGAAGCGAACAACATTATCACGCACACAGAAGAAATCATAATAGTCACCGCTCGCCAATCCTGAAGGGCGATACATGGACTCAATACGGAGACCTTCTACGTTTGGTCTGTCCACAGGCAACAGCTTGCGCTGCAATGAGGCTACAAGATCAAGCTCGCCGGCAATTTGTTCATACGCAAGGCGCAATTCGCGGTTAAGCAGAACCTGTCTGGCAGCAACGCCGACTCTGGCAATGAGTTCTTCCTTGTCGAACGGTTTCGCAAGAAAATCGTTGGCACCGGCATTGAGTGCCCGAGCTTTAAAGCCTTGTGCATCATCTGCAGTCAAAACAATGATGATGACTTCTTTATCCTCATAGGTATCCCGAATTTCGGCAATAACCTCCAACCCGCTTTTTTTGGGCATGTGCATATCCAGCACGATGATATCGGGAGCGAACGCCTCGTAAACCTCAACACCTTCATCACCATCGGCAGCGGCTCTGACGGTGTATTGTCGACCCAAAATCATTTCAAGGACATGGAGCATGGAAACGGAATCATCCACGACCAAAACCTTGATGTCCTCGTGCTTTTTGATGGAGTTGCTCATGCGCCTCACTCGCTGAAGTCGCGGCTATCGAGCACGATTGTGACGGGTCCCTGGTTGGTCAGAGAGACGTCCATATCGGCTCCAAAAATACCGCTTGCGGTTTTGCCGTTATGTCGCGTTGCCACATCAGTCACAAAACAATCGAAAAGCCGCGTCGCCACATCCGGTGGCGCTGCGTCACTGAAAGAAGGTCGACGTCCTTTGCGGCAACTGGCGTACAGCGTAAATTGAGAAACGAGTAAAATATCTCCTGTAATGTCCCTGAGGCTCCTGTTCATTTTTCCGGTATCATCCGAAAAAATGCGGAGATCAAGCATCTTTTCGATCATTTTATACATCACCGGCGTGATGGCATCTCCATCTTCAGCACCAAACCCGACGAGAACCAATAAGCCGGTATCAATATCGGCAACAATTTTACCTGAGACCCGAACCGATGCCCCTGTTACTCGTTGGAGGACGAGTCGCATACAATTTCGCGATAAGTAGCTTTTTTCCCTTTATTCTCTGAAACACTGACGCTCACCAGAGAAACGGGATGGTTGTCGAGCAATTTGCCAAGTTCCCAATAAATAAAGCGTGCTAAATTTTCCGATGACGGGTTGTGTGATCGAAAATATCCCACATCGTTCAGTACCTTATGATCGAGCTTAGATAGCACATTACCCAGCACAAATTTGAGTTCTTTGAAATCAAGTAAAATTTCCGTGTCGGGTTGCAGAGTCTCCCCTTCGACCGTCGCCTCAACGAGAAAATTATGACCATGCATACTCTCACAGGCGCCTTCATAATTGCGTAAAGCATGCCCTGCGGAAAAATCCGATTCCACGGTCAGCGTGAAAATACCTTTTTTAATTGCAGGTCTTTTCATAATCCCCCGTCTTCCTTACTAAATTTTCTCGTTTCATGCCATGCGACTTTGGACAGCCGTTGATGCTTCTTGCCAATCTTCAATGTCACGCCAAAAATCCGGACAGGGTCCGACCCCGATATCATCACTGAGTTTCAGTCGGCATCGAGCTTTCTCATAATGCAAGAGCAAATGAACGCGAATAGAACCAGGATACCGTTCCAGTATCGTTCGCAATGTGCTCATGGATGATAACTCTGCGTGACTGGCATCCAACTCGACGAGGAGTGGTTCATCTCCTCCACCAAGCGCCTGTGCCAACGGCTGCAACTCTTCAACAATGATTTTAGCTTTTTTGGGCTGCCCTTCTTCTTCGTCCTGTTTGGCGATCTTACCCGAAAGCAAAAGCGGTTGATCTAAAGCAAGCTGATCTTTATGAGCCGCGTAAGTTTCGGGAAATACAATTGCTTCGCCTTCACCGGAAAGATCCTCAATACGACAAAATGCCATTTTGAGTCCCTTTTTTGTCAAAATAACTTTCGCACCGGCCGGCATGATCGCCACCTTAACGGCAAAGCCGGCTTCCAGGTTTCGTATACTATCAAGACTGTGCAATCGCAACCGATGGATATCACGACGATAGGCTAAAAGTGGATGACTTGTCAGATAAAAACCGAGAGCTTCTTTCTCAAAGGCCATTTTATCTTCATGACGCATTTCAGCCAGATTTGCTTCTTCACAGTCCAGACCAAGTCCGGAACAGGGTGCTTTGTCTTGTTCGGGAACCAGACTCAAAAGTGAGAGCATTCCCGAAGCCTTATCGGCCGATTGACGTTGCGCCATGGATGCAACACGATCCAAGCCCGTAAGAAGTGCATTGCGCGTAACACCAAAACAATCGAGGCTCCCGCTCTTGATGAGGTATTCAAGGACACGCTTTGTGACTTTTCGCATATTCACGCGGGAACATAAATCAAGAAAGCTCAAGTACGGACCATCTTGCAGGCGATGCTCGACAATTTCACGAATTGCTTCATCCCCGACGTTTTTGATGCCAGCGAGGCCATAAACAATTTTTCCATCCGACACTGAAAAATGGCGTAGACTCTTGTTGACGTCAGGGGGCAGAACCTCAATGCCACGATCACGGCAATCGGCAATATATTTGAGAACTTTTTCCTGGTTGTCGATATCCGATGTGATAATGGCAGCCATGTAGGCGACGGGATAATGTGCCTTCAGGTAGGCCGTGTGATATGAAATGAGCGCGTAAGCGGCACTATGTGATTTGTTAAAGCCATACTTTGCAAATTCTTCCATCAAGTCGAAGATTTCATTGGCCTGCTTGTCATCAATATTGTTTTTCCGCGTCCCTTCAATAAATCGGTCGCGCTGCTTGGCCATTTCTTCGGCGATCTTCTTCCCCATAGCGCGTCGCAACAGGTCACCGTCTCCCAGCGAAAAACCCGCCAGAATTTGTGGGATTTTCATGACCTGTTCCTGGTAGACAATAATGCCGTATGTCGGCTTCAATGTCTCTTCCAGATCTGGATGGGGGTACTCTATCGGCTCCAGCCCTTGCTTTCGGTTGATGAATTTATCCACCATCCCCGAACCAAGCGGCCCCGGTCGATAGAGAGCCAGCATAGCGATAAGATCTTCAAAGCAGCTTGGCTTGAGCATGCGCAAGTATTTACGCATCCCCTGGCTTTCCACCTGAAAGATGCCATCGGTATCGCCTTTGGAAAATAATTCATAGGTTGCTTTGTCGTCTAAAGAAAGCGTATCGAGATCAGGTGGAGTGTGCCCCATTTCTTGAATGATATCGAGGGCGTCCTGAATAACCGTCATGGTTTTCAGTCCCAGAAAGTCGAACTTGATCAAGCCGATCTTTTCTACCCGCTTCATGTCCCATTGGGTGACAATTTCCTTATTTTTTCCAAGGTACAGCGGTACATATTCGACCATATCGACATCGGAGACCACAACGCCAGCAGCATGGGTGGAAGCATGTCGGGCCAAGCCTTCAAGACGCCGAGAAACATCGATAAGTTTGGCAATGCGTGGATCTTCAACCATGAGGCGAGAAATTTCCGGCTCCATATCCAACGCTTTGTCGATGGTCATTTTGAGGTCTTCCGGAATGAGCTTGGCGATACGGTCGGTTTCACCAAAAGACAACCCCAGCGCTCGACCCACGTCCCGGACGACGGCTTTGGCTTTCATCGTTCCGAATGTCGTGATCTGTGCCACGGCATCGCGGCCGTATTTCTCGGAAACATACTTGATGACTTCGGTACGTCGACGTTCACAAAAGTCGACGTCGATATCAGGCATGCTCACGCGTTCGATATTGAGGAAGCGTTCAAACAGCAGGTCATAGGGAAGCGGGTCGAGGTTGGTAATCTTGAGCGCAAAAGCGACCAGCGACCCTGCTGCCGAACCACGACCGGGCCCAACTGGAATTCCCTGATTTTTTGCCCAAACGATAAAGTCTTGGACAATAAGAAAATATCCAGGGAACCCCATGGTATTGATAACATCAAGCTCGATATTGAGCCTGTCCCAGTAGGCTTCTTCATCAACTGGATGCGTCATCTTGGCCAAACGTTCTGTGAGTCCTTTTTCGGCCATATCCCGCAACGCCTGATCAAGCGTCATATTGTTCGGCGGAACATACAGCGGGAAGTGGTGAGATTTGAGATCCAGCCTCAAATCGACCTGTTCGGCAATACGACAGGTGTTCTCCAACGCCTGCGGCACATCGGAAAAGGCTTCCGCCATTTCTTCCGGACTACGGTAGTACAGCTCCTTGGTATTGAAACGCATCCGTTTTTCGTCTTCCACACATGCCGCGGTCTGGATGCAGAGAAGGATATCGTGCGCTTCAGCATCTTCCTTGTTGAGGTAATGGCAATCATTCGTCGCCACCAAAGGAAGGTGCATATCTTCGGAAAGTTCCTTTAAAAATGCGTTGATCTTCGCCTGTTCACTCAAATCATTGTGCTGAATTTCAAGATAAAATCGATCAGGAAACATGGAGGCATAGAGTTTGGCCATCTCTCTGGCCGCATCTTTGCCCCTCTTCAGAAGTTCTTGGTTGATTTCCCCTTTAATACAGGCCGATAACGCGATGACACCTTCAGTGTGTTGCGCCAGAATGGTTTTATCAATGCGAGGTTTATAATGGAATCCTTGCGTGTATCCGATGGTGGAAAGCTTGAGGAGATTCTTGAACCCCGCCAAATTTTGCGCCAGCAGCACAAGGTGATAGCCTGCATCACGTGGAGAACGTGCTGACCGGTCATCCATGGTCGTCGGAGAAACGTAGAATTCACACCCGACAATGGGCTTAATCCCCATATCTTTGGCGGTCTGATAAAATGTAACGGCGCCGTGCATATTGCCGTGGTCAGTGATCGCTGCGGCCGGCGACTTGAACTCAAGCGCCTTTTTACACAAATCTTTGAGGCGAATGGCTCCGTCGAGCAGACTGAATTCCGTATGACAATGTAAGTGAACAAAATCGGACATAACAGCACAAAACCTTGGGGGAATAGAGGTTTGCCGAAACAGAACGCGAGCATATTATGCTTGCGGCAATACGGTCAGGAAGCGGAGTCAGATAGCGCCAAAACTCGCCCCGTTGCGGTATCAACAGACAACATGCCCGTTGTCTCGGTGTAAGAGCGCAACCACATGACGTGCTCATGGAAAAAAGACGTCACCCGAATGCGGCAAGTAATTTTTATATCCGATTCAATTTTGGTCAACCCCAGATGGCCGACAAGTTCGGACGCGGGAATGAACGCTTCCAATGCAATATGCGGCAATGGTTTTTCTAAAATTTGGGCGGTACCAAGTGCTGCGGCTTGTACTGGATGGTCACCAGATGCAGAGGTGCTGACATACAAAACGGGTTCAAATCGTTCTGGATAGAGATGGTGCCGTTGTGGAATAAGTGAGTACACCCGGTCGACAGAGACACCGTCAACGACAACAGTGAATTCAAGTCGATAGCAGTCCGTCGGATCAAACTGTTCCGGATCTTTCGCCAATCCGAAATCGACATAACTCTGTCCGATATGAAAAAGATACATTCCTTCAGGACGCCAGCCGATATGAACATCACCAAATGGAACATAGGGAGCATCCGTGCCCCATCCTGTGAGTCGTGTTCCTTTTTTGTTTTTCCAGTCGGTTAAGGTGTTATCCGTGACATCAATAGGCCCAGCAAGGCGAGGTACCTGAATCGAATATGATACATCGATACATTCGGCAGAGAGTGCATGGTGTTGCGAGGTTTGCTGATTCGCTTGCGTCATAGCGGAGACGAGCTGTTCATAGGGAATGTTATGGATGTCGACCAATCCCATATTGAAATCTTCGCCATCATTCCGGCCTCCTGTCGGCTCGTCGGTATATTGGAACCAATGCGCCCCGATGACATTGGGAAAACCGGAAAAGTTGATGACGGCCTGTGCCGCTCCGGCAGCACGTTCAGCTTGGGTATCAACATGCATGAGGTGACCGTTGTTGCTATTGCCGCTGCGGTTTTCATTGGCTGCAAAAAAGAATTCGGAGACGAGAACCGGCGCCGCATTCAATTTGGCCAATCCCTCAAAATAATACGGTGCGACCCATCCATCTTCAGTGTCGACGTTGTAATTACTCGACAAGATATCGACTTTCCCTTGAGCGGCAAGTACGGCATCTTGGTTGTAATATAACGGCAATCGATCCCCGAGAACGAGCGCCTCCGGATCGGCTTTTTTCAGCGCACGCCATGTCAAATCATAATAGCGGCCAGCAACCAACGCCGTAAAGGCATTGACCGTCGCAATCCCCTGCCCTCCCGGCTGAAGACGCAACTCGACATCAGCATGTTTGAGGTCACCGAATGTGGTGACGCCATCTCCAGGAACGAAGTCTCGACACAACATGTCAAAACGGCCTTCGTAGCGTTGATACAAAAATGCAAACAACGTGCGCTTTGTCCAATTCGACCATGGTTGTTTCAAATACCATCGAAAAAGCGGGGCATTCCACCATCCAACTTCATTGTCGGAAAAAAAACCAAGGAGCTGAGGGTGGTCTTTATATGCCGCGGTCAATTCGTTGGCCAACCGTTGAACGGTATGTTCCGTTTCCGGAGCAAAGACATCAAACCAATGGAGTTGCGCTTGACGACCTAAATCAAGCTCGACGGCAATCGGCATATTCAACGCTGGGTCAGCGTCGGACCATCCACCCAAGGTGTTAAAGCCCCAACTTCTCAATCGTTGTGCGGTGTCGTCTCTCCACTCCGCTTTGTTGGAATAGTATCTCCCGTAATAATACGCTTGACCTGCGCGGCTCTTCTCGCTGGGGACACTCCCGTTGACCGTCGTCACCCCACGTGAATAAAATCGATTTCCATCGTTATCGACAAACCAGCACACGCCATCTTCTTGCACGATCCCAATTTCGGCACAGACCGGTAAAACGAAGAGTGCGAGAAGAAACAGAGGAACACAAACGCCCCCAAACCATCTTAAGGTCATGAAAGCGCCTCGTTCAATAGTCGGGTCAATACATCTTCAGCGCGAAAGTACTCTTCGGCAATACGTACGGCCGCCCGTGAATGGGTTTCAAAATCCCGTGTAATTTCTTCCACACAAGCAACGGCCTCTTCTGGGGTGGAGAATGGAAGAATTCCTTTTCCTGTTTCTATACAGCACCCGAACCCTGTGTCTTGAACAACGACAGGTCGTCCCGCAGCCAGGTAACAAGAACTTCGACAACTGAACCAGCCGCTGCGGGATGCAACGTATGCATTTTTTGCCATACTCAGTTCAGCCATACTCGACTGGATATAGTCACGGTAGAGAAACGGCGTGCGTGACAAAGCAAATGCATCAACAAGTCGCCATCCGTTGTCGGCAAGGAGGTCTTTGGGCGGCTCCCCTCCTCCGAGTGCCAATTCCAACGGCTGTTTGGTTCGAGAAGGCAAATCAAGAAACCGCAAAAACTCGACATTTTTCCCTTCATACGCTGTCCCATTCACAACAGGACCTTTTTCTTTCGGTTTCCAGGACAAAACCGTTGTAAAGATAGAACGACTGGGTTGTCGCTGGGTCTTCCATAAATCCAGGACCATGGGTTGTCGCGTCGGAAGCCAATTGAAGAGGTCTGTTGGTACAAGACAGTCGGGATTGCCTATATTTTCACCGAAACTAAAAAAAACATCGTGAAGCAGCAAGCGATCGATATTATCACGGCCAACGTCATTGACTTGGCCGCTGACATAATCAGGAACATCTGCCTGCGTATACAAGGGGTCAGAATCAATGAGAATCTTAACAGGAATACGCAAGTATTCTTCCCGCAACATACTTGAAGCGGAAATATTGATGAAGACGTCAGCTCGACTGCAAAGTCGCTGTAACTGTTTGAAGGTCAAGCCGTGGCAATCTCCGGTCGGTCCGATGACACAGAAATTGTTTTTCAGTGAAGGAGCGACTTTCATAAAAAAATCGCGGATATAGTCAGCATTGGCTGTGACGTCATCGGTAAAGGTCAAGCGGTTGGGATCGAACATCCAGCCGCCGGTGTCCTCAAGGTAATAGACTTCATGGCCAAGGCGAGACAAGCCAATGACATACTGAAGGTAATCCCAGGCCACTCCACCCAAAGGATAGGTTGCGGCATAACCGGTTACCAAAATGACACGCTTTTTCATGAAGTTCCTTCCACAACAGACATCCCCGTCGAACCGGGAGTTCCAAATTGCATTGCATGAAGTCGGGAAAAAGCTCCCTTCTGAGCAACCAGTTCTTCATACGTGCCCATTTCGGCCACAGTGCCATCGACAAGCACAACAACAAGGTCGGCGCGACGCACAGTGGACAAACGGTGCGCAATAACAAACGTCGTTCTATTTGCCATTAGCGATTCAAGTGAATGCATAATTGCCGTTTCCGTTTCCGCGTCGAGTGAAGCAGTTGGTTCGTCCATGATGAGCATGGGGGCATTTTTCAGCAAAGCTCGAGCAATAGACAAACGTTGACGTTGTCCTCCGGAAAGGTCGGCACCCTTTTCACCGAGAATCGTGTCGTACCCCTTTGGCAACCGCACGATAAACTCATGTGCATCCGCTGCCCGGGCCGCTGCTTCCACTTCTTCAAACGTCGCACCGCGTCGGCCATAAGCGATATTATCGCGTACTGACGTCGGAAAAAGATACGTATCCTGCAAAACAAACGAAATATGTTCACGCAAACTTTTCAAGTCAAATTCACGAATATCTTTCCCATCCAGTCGAATGGCACCATCGGCAGGATCAAAAAAACGAGGAAGCATACTGACAAGTGTGGTTTTGCCGGCTCCGGTCTTCCCAACGATAGCGACTGTGCTTCCGGCCGGAACATGGAGGTTGATTTCACGTAACACGTCACTTTCCGCAGTGTAGCCAAAGCGTACATGCTCGAATTCAACCTCTCCTTTAACATTGTCACCAAGAGGTTCAGCGTTTGGCCACTGCACAACCGCCTCATCAACATCCATGATATCAAGGACGCGACCAGCGCGGGCTAACGACGATCGCACCCCTGCCACCGTGCTGCTCAAATTGTGCAAGGGCGAATACAATGCGGCAAGATAGGAGAGAAAAACGAGCATCCCACCTGTTGTCAAACTACCAGAAAGAACATGGCGAACACCAATGTACAGCACCAAGGCTGTACCACATGCAGTCAATCCACTGATAAACCATCCGTAGGCCGTCTGCATGGAATACAAGTGGAGCAGTTTTTTGAAGGAAGATCGGCTTTGATTGACAAAGCGATCGCGTTCCAGGTCTTCACCAGCATAGGCCTGAATCAGTACGATGCCGGAAAAAATTCGTTCCAAGGTGGAATACACCTGCCCTTCCAGGTTGTGTGATTCGGTCGTCAAGCGTCCGATACGGCGACTAATAAGCCGAATCATCAGAAAAAGCGGTGGAATAATAGCCAACGCGCATAGCGTGAGTACAGCATCCAAATGAACAAGCACCACGGCCATGCCGATGAGCAGCAACGAGCTTGTCAGAATGGTGAACACCCCATTCATCAACAAATTCTGAACGGCATAGGTGTCGCCCATCAACCGATAGATAAGGTCGCCCGGTGGTTTGCGTTGGTGAAATAACAATGACTGGCGTTGAATATGGTCAAAAAGATCCACGCGAAAATCGTGGACCATGTTTTGTCCGATACGAATCGTCAAGTAATTGTTGAGCAATTCAACAAACCCAACAAAGAAATGGATTGAGACCAACCCCAGTGCCACGGCTGCAGCCATGACACCAGGGGAAAAGGTCTCGAGACTCATATGGAAACCGAGTACATCAAGCGGTTTGCCTCCGATAATCTGGTCCACCGCCAACTTGAGGGGCCATGGTTTCAACAGCTCAAGCAGGCTGATGATTCCGACCAGACACAGTGATCCGAAAAATATCGCCCGATACGGCCGCAAATATCGAATCAATCGAGAGAATACCGACATATTAACCTCTTGCGAGTAACTCGCATCGTGCACGAAGAAACGATATTTTCGTTAACCCCGTTTTTCCGTCAAAACCGTTTCCTGCTCTGCAACATCAACCGGCTCAAACGTCGAACATCCGGTCCGGCAAGTGGTTATGTGATCGGTAAGCGTTCCCACAAGACGAGACGCCCTGACCATTTCGAGCAAAACATATCCACCAAAAAGCGTAACGCCACCCAAAAAGAAGAGCGCCAATCCCGTCGTTTGGGCCAAAAGAGCCGACAAAATACCGATGACCCCACCACCGAGAAGGAGAAGGCTTTTGCTGCTTGGTCGGAGTGTTCCCCAAATACGTACGAAGCGTTTCTTCCAACCATGGTTTTCCACGGTTAGACGCAGCTTGAGAACAGTGAAGAGACCTGGGCGCACTTTGATGTCAGTCGGCGCAGCAACACCATAAAACGCAAAACCAGAGTCTACGGCATGGCTCACTTTAACTTTTTCAAGAACCCGTAAGACATGATCCAAGGCTTCTTCGCGATCAATGCCGTCTGTATTCCAGAAAAAGCGTTGGACGCGCAGCCCACCACCAATAAGCTTCAAGAAATCCTTGAAACGACGGCTTGGGCTGATCACCGTCAGACCGGCTCTCCCCTGTTCGAGAGGATATCCAGGGATATGCAGATTTTTTGTCCCGGCTGTACGTCCAGAAGCCAACCGCAGTTCTGCAACCGTACGATTGCGGGTATAACCACGCACCAAAGGTTGCAACAGGCTGAGCACCGTAATGAGCCCGCGAGAACGAAATGTGTCATACTTGGCTGGTAATTTTGCACGTGAAGCCCGGTGAATGGCAAACGCAATGGATGCAATTCCCATTGCCAGCCCCAAAGCACCGAGAGCGTGAAGGAATGGAAATAACATCACCAAAAAAACAGCGAGAACCATCCATTCAAACGACATGGGCAGATAGGCTGTTATATTCCCCTTCGGTTCGTACAGAGTTTGAAATAAACCGCTTCCGAAAACACCGTGGTAAATGACAGGACGTGCCGATAACAAACACTCGCCGATGTCACCATAAATGCGGCCAGCCCAGCGGGAATTCCCGAGTAAATTAAAACGGTATTGGTGCTTGGGCAAGAGCAACGCTTCGGCCCGGCCATACCCACGTTGCTGACGCAGATAGGCAGCAATGGTGTTGCGTCGGTGGTGCCAGACGAGCATGGAGGCACAAAAGCCGATCAGCTTTTTCTGGTCCTGTAAACGCCAACACACGTCCACATCGTCTCCGGCCGCGCGATACAAGCTGTCAAAGCCGCCGATACGCATAAGCTCTTCCTTGCGGAAAGCCATATTGCAGCCCGGGATATGCTCAGCCACTTCGTCGGTCAACAAAACATGGGTAGGCGCCCCCGGAGAAACTGCAACGCACGCCGCCACGTGATTATCTTCAGGTGGAGGAAGGTTCGGCCCACCAATGGCGGCAAAACGTTCATCAAGGAACGCAAGCGCCATATAGCTCAACCAATCCGGGTCAACATAGCAATCTGAATCCGTATACGCGACAATCTCCCCTGTCGACGCAAACAAGCCGACATTGCGCGCCTCGGAAAGCCCTTTGTTTTCTTGATGGATGACTCGTATGTACGAAGCTCTGGCGGCGAATTCATCAGCCAAAACACCAGTCGCGTCCGTTGATCCATCATCGACAACAATGACTTCAAAATTTGGATAATTGATACAAGCAAACGACGCCAGACACCCTCGGATCGTCGATTCAGCGTTGTATGCACAAACGACAACAGAAATTCGAGGTCCGTCAGGACGAATTTCAGGGAGGTGCTGTTTGTATGTCGCAGCAACGGCCTGAAATGCAGCTTTTGGCGTCCGGTTGGCTCGAGTCAGGCCAAAAGCCCAATCTTCGATAAGATGGCCACCTGTATACCATTCATCTGTGTAGGAAAATACAATCGTTCCTGCGACGCCGAGTAGAAAGGCATCGCGTACTTGCCAACCAAGCGTTTCGGCCTGCTTGTCTTCCCCATGACGCATGCTGTCCATACCAAATTCGCTCAGCACCAAGGGGAGGTCTCCAGCCACGTTTTGCAAACGCTTCACATACGATGTGAAGGCGGATTCGTCATGGAGATAGACGTTGACCGAAAGAAAATCCAAAAAAGGCAACCGGAGATATTCAGTGGAAGGATAATTCGCATAGGTCACCAGCCCTTCCGGATCAATTTGCTTGATAAGTCCAGTGAGCTTTCGCAAAAATGCTTCCACTTTGGCTGCACCATGCCAACGCACGATATGGCTCGGTATTTCGTTTCCAACGACATAGGCGAGCACAGCCGGATGACCACGCAAAGCGATTGCCGCGGATTTGATGGCGTGCTCGATTTCTTCCTTGACCTCCCATTGGTCAAGAAAGCAGATGTGCTGTGGCCAAGGAATCCCCGCCAATATATAGAGCCCATGTTTTTTTGCCGCATCAAGAAGACGATTCGGAGGGACGTAATAGATACGGATGGTGTTGACTCCGAGTCGACGTAGATTCTGAAAATCACGTTCAATAACCTCGGAAGACGGAAAAAAATCGTCAGTTACATCGGGTGGAAATGGTCCGTACGTGACGCCACGAATGAAAAATTTCTCATTGCCTAGGAAAAGAAATCGGCCGCTCACACGGACGCGCTTATGCTTTTCAAACCGGGGTTGACCGGCATCCCATTGAAACATGCTCTTGCTCCTTGCCGAACATGAAAGAAAAAAACTCCTCGACCCACATCATGCCATGATCACCTAAAACGACCACCTAGATGTGAACAGAGTCGGGAGTAGTCTGTTTGGGCGAATTAAACAAAGGTCAAGGCATTGGCAAGAAGCAAGTGCTATTTCAATGATTTTTTTTATGGAAAAAAGTGGCGTTTTGGCTGGATTTAAGAAGAAAAAGATTGTCGTTAGAAGGCGTTACTGCAGAGAATTGGAATTGAAAAGTCCGTTGTACCTTTTTAAATAAGAAGAACTTATTCCGAAAAATTACATGTTACGCTCTAACCAGAGTACAACATCAATAAGCGCATCGAGGACGATCGGAAGAAGGTGTTCACATTCCGTGATATTTTCATCCTTTGCAGCTGTTTCCAAGGAAAACGAGACATTCTTCAGTTTGTCTGCATGGATGGTGGCACTGACTCCTTTGAGGGAATGCGCGTGGTGGTTGAGTTGTTCGAAATTTTGTTCTTGCATGGAAGTTAAAAGGTCTTGGACGCGACCAGGGGCTTCGTCAACAAAAACATCAAAAATTTCCTGAAGTAATTCTTCATCATTGTCAAAGCGAAACAACGCTTTTTCTTTGTCGACTAACATATCGTCATTCACGGCCATAAGTCTATCCTTCACTTCGAAGACATGCATTCAAACAACGCAAAAAATAATAAATTCTTATAGCTTGTCTTGCTTTCTCTGGCAATGAACCCCGCCCAGGAGGTTATACTTTGCCAAGCCCTTCTGCTAAAACTGGGCTGAAGAATAACGTGATCACTGTTCCCTGGCGCTCTCGACTCGTGACATCGACTTTGCCTCCAAAATCTTCCATGATTTTTCTAATCATGGCCATGCCTAACCCCGAGCCTTTATTTTTTGTCGTGAAAAAGGGACTGAATAAATTCTCCAATTTTTCTTTAGACATACCGGCCCCAGTGTCCTTGACGCGAAGCACAACATACCCGTTATCCATTCCTGTCTCCACATGCACAACTCCACCATCGGACATAGATTCAAAGCTATTTTTAATCATATCGAGCAGGCATTGAACAAGCAGTTTCGCTTCTCCAGTTACCTTGGGTAAGCCCGACTCAAGATGCATGACAATCCGTTTTTCAGGGTCACCTTCCCGCGACATAGCCTGATCGACGGCTTTATGAACCAACGCATTGACATCGGCTTCTCCAAAAGTCGCCTCTGTTGGTCTGGTGAAGGCAAGAATATGTTTCAGAACGGCATCCAGCCGGGCACTTTCTTCGAGAATAATCTCCAGTTTATTACGGTCTTTTTCGTTTAATGTCTCCGACTTGAGGAGAGATCCGGCAAACCCGGCAATGGTAAAGAGTGGGTTTCGTATTTCATGCGCTAAATATGTCGACATACGTTCAACAACATCGATTTTTTCCCATTGTCGCTCTTTCTTCTCATATTCGGTGCGACTCGTGATATCTCGACGCATGATCAAGATATATTCCATGTGACCGTTTCCACCAGAAATCGGATACGAGTAAATACGATAATACCTGAGGCGACCTTCAGCATTGACACGAGTTTCCAACGTTTCTGAGCGTAATCCGGTCTGAAGCGTGTCATGAAAGGGGTCGTCACTGATATCTTTACAAAAAAACGGAAAATCATCGGGAATATTTTTATTCCCATAGCATGACATGCCAAGAAGCATCTCTTTGGATATACCCAGACGACGCGTCGTATGTTGATTCACGTCGACAATACAACCAGTTGTATCGAGCAACAAAATATCGTCCGGAATTTCGTCAATGATTGCCTGAAGCAAGATTTTTTGTTGGCCGAGATCTGTACGACACCGCTTGCTCACCATGGCAAAATTTTTCAATGCGCAGAGAAAAAAAGTGGCCGTATGATCAATGAAGGTAACATGCTCTGGCAACGTCGAAACGATTTCCCGGGAACGCCTTCGGCTGTCACCAAGCTCTATGATGAGATTGAGAGACGGATGCGCATTCAGCATATGCGTATATGTGTCGTAGATTGGAACGCCGGAAAGTCGTTTATGTCCCAAACGTGATGCGTTGGGCCCTGGTTCTGCAACCGCTCGCAACTTGAGCTTGGGCAAAAATTCTTCGTATTCGTCGTCAAAGATAATATCAAGAATCGAATAAAACCCAGATCCGGTCCCGATAATACCGATATCGAAATCCGACTCACCAAAATCCCACAAACAAAATGTATCTTCTTTTGGAGGGAAAGGCATAGCCTACTCCTTCTCATGTTTGAGGCTGTCCATGAGCTCATAGACGGCTTTGGGAGTCCACCCGCAAAGGTGTTGGGCTGCACTCTTGGCCGCCTGTCTGGGTTTGACACCAGTGGTCAACGCATGTTTTGCCGCATCCAAAGCTTCCTCTCGTGTCGACGGTCCACATGCATCCTGCTCTGCAGGACCGATGACAACAGTGACTTCGCCAAGAATATCCAGAGGACGTTCCAGAAAACCACTGGCCGTATCAAACAGAAATTCCTCATGTTTTTTGGTCATCTCGCGAGCGATGAGGCATGGACGATCGCCGAGTACTGCCAAAATATCGGAAAAAGCTTCTTGCAAGCGATTTTTACGCTCAAAAAAAATGAGGCTTCCCTTGATATTTGAAAAGGCTTCGAAGACCATTCGACGTTCACTCGTCTTGCGCGGCAAGAAACCAAGGAAACTGAACGGAATGGGCGCCAATCCAGAAACAGACAACGCCGTAACGACAGCCGAAGGGCCTGGAATAGGTGATACGCGAATGTCGGCACTGCGCAATGCACGAACAAGTTCGAATCCCGGATCAGACACAAGAGGAGTTCCCGCATCGGAGACGAGTGCAATCTGTTTTCCTTGTTCCAGTAACGCAAGAACCTGAGGAACCCGGTTCTCTTCATTGTGGTCGTGAAAGCTGAGAAAGCGATTGGACGAAACACCAAGACGCTTTAAAAGCATACCGGTTCGCCGCGTATCTTCAGCGAGTATATAATCAACATCTTCAAGGATAGCTTTGGCTCGAGGCGAAAGATCGTCAATATTGCCAAGAGGGGTGGCTACCACATACAGCACAGCCGAATCAGAGTCGTGTGTTGGTTCCATGTTTAATTACTATGCACGATCTACGTGGTTGATGTCTTTCTTTTCCTACGACGATCCCCCCATACTCGTCGAGTATTTTCAGAACGGAGAATACATATCCGAAGACCCCGTCGTCATATCTCCCTCAAACGCGTTTTCGAAATGTTTACACAAATCGTGTCCCTGATATGGTTGAACAACAATGATATCAAAACGACATGCGTGATCCCATAAAGCGCGTTCGGATAAAAATAGCGCTGCAGCAGAGATAAGACGTCGACGCTTTTTTTGATCCACAGCTTGAATAGCGGCTTCCAGTCCAGCATGAACACGAGTTTTGACTTCAACAAAAACAATGCATTCGTCCCGTTCCGCAATAAGATCGATCTCGCCTTGGCGACATCGATAATTACGTTCCAGAATCGTATAGCCTTTGGAAAGAAGAAACGAAGTTGCCGTATCTTCCCCTGCTCGACCTACTGCGAGATGCCGGGCAACCATGCCGCTGATGTACCGGTTTTTTGTTTTTTTTCGGTCACACCACGGAAGGTCATCCGATGCATGGCGCTTGGTCCTTGCTGGAGAATGGCTTGAAGATGGGCTTTGGTACCGTAGCCTTTATGACGCTCAAAACCGTAGCCAGGGTATCGTTTTGCCAAACTTTTCATCAGTGTATCACGAAACGTTTTGGCAATAATGGAAGCAGCCGAAATACATGCTACCGTGGCGTCACCACCAATAATCGCACGTTGCATGACGCGGTGGCTCAATTCGGGCAGAGCGTGGGGAGGAATGGTCTTGTTACCGTCAATGAATAAATGCACCGGCTCTATTCGAAGGTGCATGACAGCGCGAGACATGGCCAAAAATGTGGCTTGCAAAATATTGACACGATCGATTTCTCCAGGCCAGGCAACGCCAATGCTATAAGCACGTGCTTGTTGCTTGATGGAGACAGATAATTCGTAGCGGAGCTCTTCTTTAACCTGCTTGGAATCGTTAAGGCCTGGCAAGACAAACGATTCCGGAAGGATCACGGCAGCGGCGACCACCGGTCCAGCCAGGCATCCTCGACCGGCTTCATCAACGCCGGCGGTTCGTGTCATATCCTGGCTCAGGTTAAGAGGAAGAGTTGGATTCATCCGTATAGTGGACAAAAATGCGCCATGGTTACGCACCTGAGATATTGCACATAACCATGGCGTTTTTGCATTAGTTCTTGTCCCAGATATTCTTCGTTTTGATACGAGCAGCCTTGCCTCTGAGTTTGCGCAGGTAGTAAATACGGCTGCGGCGAACTTTACCTTCGGCAATGACTTCGATGCGTTCGATAAAAGGAGAATGCATCGGGAAAATACGTTCAACGCCAACGCCATCCGAAACTTTGCGCACGGTGAACGTGCTGTCGGTTCCACCCTTGCGCACGCGCAGGACGTTTCCTTGGAAAACCTGAATGCGTTCTTTTTCGCCTTCAAGAATGCGCATGAAGACCTTCACGGTGTCGCCGGCCTTAAATTTGGGCAGGTCAATGCGCTGTTGTTCGTGTTCAATCTTACGAATGATATCCATTTCCATGCTCCTTGCGTTCCGTGCCCGGCTCCCGTTCGTCTCAGCCGACGTCTCCCAGAAGTCGGTCGACCGTAATGGCCGCAGCCGCGCGCACGGACAGATGATTGTATACGTCAAAAGGCCGTATCGGCCTTAGACATCCGGTTGTGAATTCCAGCGTATCTTCGGTCAATCCATGCCCCGTCCCGAAAAGTAAAAGAATCGGGGACGTGGTGAGCGTATGTTGCACACAACGTAGCGATACGGTCTTTTCGGCCGTAGCACTTGTTGCAAAAACAATGGGCGCTTGCCCCGTTTTCGCCTTTACGGCATGCATGGCATCTTCAATCCGGTCATGCACAGACACGAGAGAAAGTGCCTCTGCCCTATCAGGATTTCGTTGCCCACCAGGCCCGGATGTCCAGTGAGAAAGCAATGTTGCCGCCAATTTTTTCTGGTCTTCAAGCGGCGTGACAACACTGAAACCTCCAAGACCATACGTCCGGGAAACGCGCGCAATATCATGCAAATCCAGATTTGTCAAAGAAACTACCGCATCCTGGCCATATTTGTTTCGTACCGGCCCATGAACAAGACAAAGATAGAGATTGCGTCCCATGCGCTGACGCATGATACTGGCAAGGTACTGCATATCCGCTCTGTCCATGTCGACCTGATCGAACAGGTCAGGACGACGAGCCAAAGTCGTCTCTAAAGATTTTTTTCGTCGCCAAGCTGCTATAGCCGCGTGATCCCCACTCAAAAGCACTTCAGGAACAACAAGCTCTTCGAATTCTTCCGGCCGTGTATAGTGCGGATATTCCAAGAGTCCTGCCGCAAAAGACTCCTCGCTTCCGGAGTCTGCATGTCCCATGAATCCGGGGATGAGCCGTGTCGTTGCCTCAATGACAGCAAGTGCTGCTGTTTCTCCACCGTTCAGCACCATATCACCGACCGATGTTTCCTCGACAGGAAACAGCGAGGTGAAACGCTCGTCATATCCTTCATATCGTCCGCAAACGAGTGTCAATGCACGTTGATGAGAGAGAGACTCAGCCATGCTCTGACAAAACGGCTTCCCTCGCGGTGTCATCGCCACAATCTGCCCAGGCGTCTCAATAGATTGCATCGCTCGTTTGAGCGGCGGCAAGGTCATGACCATGCCCGGTCCTCCGCCATACGGACGGTCATCAACACTGCGATGCCGATCGAAAGCAAAGTCACGGGGATTGACGAACGAAAAGGACACAAGACCACGCTCACGCGCTTGCCCTAAAAGCCCGCATGAAAGCGCCGAATCGAAAAATTCGGGAAAGATGGTGACAATAGTAATATGCACGGAATGTCTGCTGTCTTATCTACGTTGTGTCTTTGTCCTTGCCCAAGAAAACGTCATTCCAGTCTCGCTCAACGATGACAAGACGGACAGAGGTGGCATTACGTCACCCACTGGGCGTAGACGATTTTACAAATACAGTTCGAGCAACCCTTCAGGCGGGTCAACGCTCACGGTTTTTTCGTCGAGATCAATGGCAACAACCGTCTCTTCATTGGCTGGAAACAAAACTTCTTTTCCCGAATCCGTGCCAATAGACCAGACTTCTTGCTGGGGCATCTCAAGCACACCGTTCAAAATTCCGATGCGTGTATTGTCTTGCACATTGATGACATCAAATCCAAATATCTCATGGAGATAGACTTCATCGTCATCAATGAGGGGTAATTCCTCTGCTCGTACAAACACATCAAAACCACGGAGACGCTCTGCGTCGTTGCGATCGTTGATACCTTCAACCACGGCCAAAACGTTTTCTTTGTGCGGCCGGGCTGAAATGAGCTTGTACGGTTTGGGGTCGACATGAGCGCCGCGTGTTTCCGAGCCGAAAAAAATCGTCTCGACCCCGGAGAAGAAGGAGGGGGAGTCCGCATAGGATTGTATGCGGAACTCCCCCTTGATTCCATGAGGTTTAGCGACCCTGCCGACAACAACGTAGTCGGTTTTCGTCATATCGGTTGCGACTTATTCAAGGATTTCCAAGACGGAACGTTTCTTTGCCTTAGTGGATGCCGCACCGAGAATGGTTCGCATAGCTCGTGCCGTCCGTCCCTGTTTGCCGATGACCTTGCCAAGATCCTCCTTGGCTACTTTGAGTTCGATGACCGAGGTTTGTTCTCCCTCGACTTCTGAAACCACAACTTGATCAGGGTTATCGACCAACGACTTGGCAACATATTCGACCAGATCTTTCAGCATTTTCCACCTCCGCGTTCGTCCCGTAGTCAGCACCGCATGTCGTTACAGTTCTCGGTAACCGTGGCAGGATTTTAGGAATCAGCGGCCTTACTCAGCAATGCCCGCACCGTATCAGACGGTTTAGCACCGCGATCAAGCCATTTCTGCATTTTTTCTTTATCCACCTTTATTTCAGCGGGGTCAACCATGGGGTTGTAATGCCCGATGAAATCCAGCGCGCGTCCGTCGCGTCTGGTTTTCGAATCCACAGCAATAATACGATAAAAAGGACGCTTTTTACACCCAAGGCGGGTGAGGCGAATTTTCATGGCCATATCTTATGTACTCCCATTGTAGTTATTTAAGCTTTTTTGCTTGTCCTGCAAGTCATTTTCCACATTCAACCAAAAGAAAACACTCTCGACATGAAGAGGCATCCGGCACAAGGCCGCAATCTCGACAAATTTCAAAGAACATCGTGAAACAGCGTACGTTGTTTCAACTCCGCAAGAAACAGCAAAGACCTATTTGCGGCGATGCTTTTTGCGACGTTCTTTTTTCTTTTTCTGATCGGCCTTGGTCGATTTGCGTTTCGGTTGCCCGCCTTCCATACCGGGAAACCCTTCGCCCATCCCTGGCATGCCTCCCATTCCAGGAAGTCCTCCCATGCCGGGCAAACCGCTTTGACCTGACATTCCGGGCATCCCTGGCATGCCAGGAGGCATCTGCCCTTTGGGCATTCGAGGCATTTTGAAGCCTTTTTTGCCACCACCCATCATCTTTTTCATCATTTTCTGCATTTGCTCGAAATTTTTTACGAGCTGATTGACATCATTGATGGTGACGCCACTGCCTCGAGCAATACGTTGGCGGCGGCTGGTCGTGATGATTTTGGGTTGCTGGCGTTCTTGCACAGTCATGGAATTGATCATGGCTTCAACCTTGGCCAATTCCTTTTCCGGCATCTGAATATCGCCCAACTTCTGACGAATTTGGGACATCCCCGGAATCAATTTCATGATTCCATCCAGAGAACCAATTTTCTTCACTCGCCGAAGCTGAGTGCGGAAATCTTCGAAATCGAACTCGGCCTTGCGGAACTTCCGTTCCATCTCGGCGGCTTCTTTTTCATCGACATCCTGCTGTGCTTTTTCAATGAGGGTCAGGATGTCGCCCATCCCTAAAATACGGGAAGCGGCTCGGTCCGGATGAAAAATCTCAAGGTCATTGAGTTTTTCCCCGATACCGACGAATTTGATAGGCTTTTTCGTGACTTCCCGGATAGACAGCGCAGCCCCACCACGGGCATCACCATCCATCTTCGTAAGAACAACCCCCGAAATATCAAGTCGTTCGTTAAAGCTTGATGCCACGGTTACAGCATCTTGACCGGTCATGGCATCGGCAACGAACAAAATTTCGTCCGGATTCGTCTGGGTCTTGATGGCAATCAATTCTTCCATCAATGTTTCGTCAATATGCAAGCGGCCGGCCGTATCGAAGAGAACAAGGTCGTTCCCCTGTTCCCGAGCCATATCAAGAGCGGCCACACAGATATCAACAGGATTATCCTCCGGCTTGGAGGGGTATACAGGGATGTCGAGCTGAGCGCCCAGCTTGGTCAACTGGTCGATAGCGGCTGGTCGATAGACGTCGGCCGGCACAAGCAGTGGCTTTTTCTTCTTGTTACGTCGCAAGAAAAGAGCCAGCTTTCCTGAAGTCGTGGTTTTCCCAGAGCCCTGCAAACCAACCATCATAATGGATGCAGGTGAAGATTTCAGTTCGAGTTCCTGCGCGGAATCCCCGAGAAGTACCAGCATTTCTTCGTGGACAATTTTGACCACTTGCTGTCCCGGGGTCAGGCTCTGGAGTACGTCCTGTCCCATTGCCCGATCTTTGATCCGAGCGACAAAATCTTTGACTACTTTGAAGTTGACGTCAGCTTCAAGCAACGCCAAGCGTACTTCGCGCAATGCCTCCTGGACGTTGTTTTCATCCAGTCGGGCATGGCCACGAATTTTTTTAAAGACGCCTTCTAGTCGGTCTGTTAAGCTGTCAAACATGCGTAATTTCCCCGGCAGCAAAAAGTAAAGCCGTTCTTTTTAGGCGGTCAAAAGGCAAAAGTCAAGACCACACATAGGTTTGTATTCCGGGATTTCAAGTTCAAACAGGTTGAACAATTGTGTTCGTTTGTCGAAAAGGGGTTATATGTCGAGCATATCATTATCGCAATTAGAGCTTTGTGCGGATGCGTTGAAAAAAAATGGTTTCGATGCGGTTGTGGTTGATTCACCACACAGCGCTACGCAGCATATTCTCGATCATATCGTGCCTGTTCTTCAACCGAAAGTTGTATCCTATGCCGATTCTATGACACTCCATGCCACAGCAGTCCTTGATGCATTCAAAGACGACGCTGATATCGTCTTTATCGACACCTTCGAACCAGGCGTCGACCGCGAAACCATCCTTGAACGTCGCCGCCATGCACTCTTGAGTGATTTGTTCTTCACGGGAACCAACGCTCTGACTCAGACTGGCGTTCTCGTCAACCTCGATATGGTCGGAAATCGCACAGCTGCCCTGAATTATGGTCCTCGTCATCTTGTTTTGACTGTTGGAAAAAATAAAATCGTGCCCGATATTGAAGCCGCGCAAGAACGTATTAAAACCATAGCAGCACCTGAAAACGCAAAACGCCATAATTTCAAGACGCCCTGCACCAAAACGGGAGTCTGTATGGAATGTAAAAGCCCACAACGAATTTGCAATACGTGGACAATCACCGAACGCAGCTATCCCAAGGGACGAATTACTGTTATCTTGATCGATGAAGAAATCGGGTTATAATGAGAATATCGCCGCATGACATGCCACGATAAACTGATGTCACACATATTCATCAGCGAAATACATTATTTGGATAAAAGAGTAACTGCGCGCTGCTGCGTAAATTCATCTATAAACGACTTTGCACTGTACTCCTGAAGATGGAGTCCGTAATGAACACTCAGTTGGGCTATTTGCGGTAACAATAATCCACACTGCTCAAGAAGAAAAACATCATCAAACAACTCAGAGAGAGAACCATCAAATCGTTTGCATCCATCTTCCAAACAAACAGCTCTTGTCATCGTTCGTGCAATAAAATCCATATCGTGGCTTATAACAATGACAATTTTATTTTTTGTTTCAAGTTCTCGCAAAACTCGGATACATTGAGAGACCTCCTTGGGGTCAAGACCGACTGTTGGCTCATCGAGAACAATGATTTCAGTATCCATAGCCAAGACAGAAGCCAAGGCAAGGCGCTTGCGCTCTCCATAGCCTAAGTCATGTGGGTTATATCCAACCTTCTCCGACAAATTAAAAGCATCAAGCGCCCAATTGACAAGAGCCTCTACTCGCTCTGCAGAATATTTTAAATTTTGAGGCCCGAATGCAACTTCATCTCGAACGGTTCTTTTACATATCTGATCATTCGGATTCTGGAATAATAATGCAACGAAGTGAGCGAGTTGAGCAATGCGGCGTTGTGTCGTCGCAATTCCATGAATTCGAATCTCACCATCACGTGGAAGAAGGAGCCCATTAAGATGTTTTGCAAGCGTACTCTTGCCCGATCCATTATGGCCGAGTAAGGCGACTCGCTCTCCCGGGCTTATGGAGAGAGTAATATTTTTTAATACTTCAATATCGATTGTATAACGGTATGATATGTTGTCGATTTCGATTGTTTTCGTCGTCATGAGTCTCCATCATCCAGGCCGTCAATCGTTTGAGAACATGTTATCGCCAAAGGACGTGCTGGAGACCAAATATTTTTATCCCGAGCAATTTTTGAGACTTCCGTAAATTGAGTCCAGGCTAGCCCGATTTTGTCAAGGAGCGGTGAAGACAACACCTCAGTTGGCGCTCCATCCAATACGATTTTTCCATTATGAAGTGCAATAACACGGTCAGCATAAAGGGCAATCCATTCAAGTCGTTGTTCGGCGAGCACAATGGTTGTTTTCTCTTGTCGAAGTCGGGTAAGAATCTCAAAAAACTGCCGTGTTGCTTGGGGATCGAGAAACGTCGTCGGCTCGTCGAGCACTAATGCTTGGGGCTTACTCGATAACGCTGCTGCCAAAATCACTTTTTGTAATTGACCGCCCGACAGGTGATGAGGAGATCTGTCGGCTAAATGGGCAATTCCAACAACACGCAGTATTTCCGTAACGCGACGCCCAATCTCGTCTCTCTCCACGCCCTGATTTTCTAAATTAAACGCCACCTCTTCAAAAACGGTAAAGCGAACACCGGAGAGTTGCTGCTCGGGATTTTGCATTACAAATCCAACACGAGAGCAAATATCGGCAGGAGTTGATTTTTCCGTATTGTGGTTACATACCTGAATCGATCCTTCCATTTTCCCGTTGTAACAATGTGGAATCACTCCCGTCAGCGAATAGCAAAAGGTGGATTTTCCCGCATTGTTTGCTCCGATAACGGCAACGAAATCCCCCCGCTTTATACGTACGGAGATGTTCTGTAATGCCGCTACGTCACATCCAGGATAATAAAATGAAAAATGGTTCAACTCAAAAATAGACATATGAAACATCGACAAATTGAAAAAGTATAAGAAGAAAGAGAATCGCGAGCATTATCCAGCGCGCATATCGTTGCCGTTTCGAATCGGCGACACGTCGCCATGATGTTTTTCTGGAAGAAGAATTAAACCCTCGAGTTTCTAAGGCAATAGCGCGCTGCTCTATTTCGGTAAATGCTCCCAAAACAAAAGGAAAAACCAGGGGACTTAGCGCCTTTATCCGATTGACGATACTTCCGCTCGCATCCAACCCCCTCGCCTGCTGGCCTGCTTGAATGATACCTATGCGCGTTCGCATTGCCGGTAACATAAGCATTGGACTTGCAAAAAGGTAAGAAAAAGAGGGAGGCCAACCTGCTTGAGTTAAAGCGGTAATAAAGTCGGCCGGGTGTGTACTAAAAACAAAAAGAAGTGAAGCGGCAAGTATAGCCGCCAACTGCAAAAGCACGGTTGCACCATAGACAATCCCTTCAAAGTAAAAATAAAAGGAATGAAAAAAATATATAACAGTGACATTACCGGGATACAGCATCCCATGAATAGGCAACATAAATATGGCAATTGGTACAAGTGTACGCCACAGGATGGCCCACCAGGGTCTCCAAAGACAACTTTGTATAGCCCAGGTTGTGCTTATTGCGAGTACGGTGGCATCGGCAATCCATATTCCGGGAGCAAGATAGACAAGCCCCATGGTCAGAAGAATATACGTAAGTTTTGTGAACGGATGTAAGCGATGAAGACAGGAATAACCTGGACGATAAAGCGTCGTGTGTTGCTGAAAAGATGTCATACCAGAGCTGTTTTAACGTTTTGATTTTTTCTGCCAACGGAGCATGGTGTTGTGAAAAAACAGCTCCGTTGGCGTCGAAACATTTTTTCTCGTCTAAAGGCTCCCAGTCGTGACTTCGAGAAAGCGAGATCGCGTTCTTTCTGGCAAGGATTTTACAATCCCCCACGACAAAAGCGCGGTAACGACTTTATCCAGAAGATTCGATGTAAACACGGTGACGACAACCGACCCAAAAAGATCTTTACCCAATGCCAGCATATAAGCAGTAATGAAGTCGGCACCACTTCCTGTTATTCCTCCAAACATATAGAGGCGAATAGGAACGGCCACGATTGCGTTGAATATAGCAATAATAACGCCACTTAACACGGCAAGCCACCATGTCTTAAAAAGGCCATATTGTGCACAAACCCCGGCGACAAAACCTATAGCCATGGCAACGGGGGCAAAGGCAGCTGCGACAGGCGAGGAAATGACACCCCAAATCAAATTCGTCACAAGGCCGGTTAATGCACCAGCAAAAGGTCCGGCAAGAATACCGACGAGAACCGTACCGATGGAATCAAGAAAAATCGGAATTTTGAGTAATGAGACAAGTTGTCCTACAGCTATATTGAGAACAATGGCAACAGCGCACAATACGAGCGTGAACGTGGAAAATTCTTTTTTGATTCGGTCGGCGAATCCCATTTATCTACTCCTTGCCCCTCGCTACATGTTGTATTTCAAGTTCCGGATATCCTGTTTCGGCATCATGCGTTCGCAGAAAACGATATTCCGGAAATATCCCGATAATTATTTCCGCAGTGGTATACACGGTGCATCCCGTGAGAAGATGTGCCCCAAATGTTTTTCCCTGTTCATCCGAGAGAGATATATGCATATGACACCCGTGAAGAGAGAGAATGCCGGTGAGCGAAACAATTTCAAAATGGCCCTGAAGACGTGATGCCTCTTGTTGGTTGGCAAATCGAAGCATTGCAGTCGTCAGGCTACCGACACACGTCACCACACACGCAGCCTCAAGACGTTGTTCACCGACGAAACGCTCTATTTCAGCAAGGAGATCCTGCCCAGGATGTAATCGTATAACTTGAATTTCCATACCACTCTTTTCACGTATATTGTCTATTCGGTAGCATTATATGTTTTTTAAAACAGTAAACATCCATTATGTTCATTCAAAGTTTGTTGATTAGCGGTATATTATTTCTGATGACATCTCCAATTGATAATTTGGATTCAACCCAGCCGTATTAATAGACATATCGCATTGATAGTTGGTTTCAATAAAACCTATGGCAATATATATTGGTACATACCTAGATATACTGCTATACACATGCATTCGATTCATGTAGGCATGAGAATGAATCAATAAAATAAAAATACTGAAATCCATCTCTATATACAATCAATTTTCAAATGCTGTGTTTTGGGTATTTCGATTACATCGGACACAGCATGATTCTAACAATCAATATAAATCTCAAAAACACCAACAAATCTAAAGACAGCGGCTATCCCCAGAAGGTCAAGCCGCTGTACCAAAGAGCAAGAAGTATAAAAATGTAACCGTGCCAGAGACTTTCGCTCTGTTTGTGAAAAATTACACCGAGTGTGCCCTCTCTCTGGATATATCACGGTTGTGGTGGATATTCATCGCTTACGCCTTCCCCATCATCTCTAGAAAACCGGCTCGGGAGCGTTCAATGACATCGTCTTCGACACAGAATGCCAGCCGGAAAAAACCTTTAGCGCCAAATCCTGTGCCGGGAACAGCCAATATGCGCTTTTCCTGCAATCGATTGACAAATGCGATGTCATCGCCACCCGGAGCAGCGACAAAAAAGTAGAATGTGCCGCTCGGCATCGCGAACTCGAATCCGGCTTCTGTCAGAATATCGCCCAGCATATCGCGACGTCGGGCATAAGAAGCCACATCCACGTTCTCTCCGAGTGCTTTGAGCAGAATCTTTTGTCCAATGGCCGGTGCATTGACAAAACCAAGAACGCGTGAGGAAAAAACCAATCCATTCATGATGGTCGTCCGGTCTGGCATATCGGGGGACAGTGCGATATAGCCGACACGTTCTCCAGCCAACGCGAGATTCTTGGAAAAAGAACTGATGAGCACCGTATATGGATAACGCGGCAAGATTGGAGGAACTTCAACGCCGTCATACGTGAGAAATCGATATGGTTCGTCGGCGATAAGCAAGACGGGGTGACCGATTTTACGACTATGTTCTTCAAGCAGAACACAGAGTCGATCAAGCGCTTCTTCGCCATACACAGCTCCTGTGGGATTGTGTGGCGAGTTGATAAGAACAACTCGTGTTTTTTCCGTCAACGCACCGGCGAGTGCACCGACATCAAGGTCGAATGCAGGTGCTGGCATGAGAACAGGTCGCAGAGTTGCCTTAAAGTTCTCGACATAGAACTTATACTCTAAAAAATACGGAGAGGGACAAACCACTTCGTCGCCCGGTTCCAAAACAGCACGAAGAACTGTATTTATACCTCCTGCTGCCCCGGCCGTGACGAGAATATCCGTGGCACTCAGAGGAACACCCTGCTCCTGGCTCACTTTCGTAGCTAATGCTTGACGAACCTCTGGATACCCTGGATTAGGCATATACCCGAAGGCAAACGGCGTCGACGCCGTCTGGGCCAACTCTGACAGGCACTCACCGACAATGGGCGGTGGAGGCAGATCGGGGTTCCCCAAGCTGAAATCGCAAACAGCTTGCGAACCATATTTTTTTTTGAGCTCAATACCGGTTTCAAAAATGCGACGAATCCAGGAGCCTTTTTCGAGATATTCTGTCAGTTGACCAGTCAGTACACACATAGCCCTATCCTTTAGGTATGGTTCTCAGTGTTAATCCAAACCACATATTATTGATTGGTGAAACAGGCATATTTTCCAATATCGTCGTTTTTTTCAAGAAAAATACGCACGTCGGAAGAAAAACAACGTATATTTTTATTTATGCAGATTATCTCTTGCTACTTTTTTATTGACAAGGCAGGATCATCGCGGCAAAAAGTAAACTTTTCCTCATGAACAACTCTCTCTCAACAACACGGTGCATCATGGATGGCAATACCAACGCCATTAGCTTTTCCTACGCCCAGTTTATCGCCAAGGAAGCCTGCAAAGAATCGGCGGCACGAATTTTCGATACGGTGCGCAACCGACTTCACAACGCGCTTCCCGGTGAGGAAAATGCAACTCTGCGCCAGCAAGCATTGGACGCACTCTCCGATGCCGAGTGCGATTACTACAATACATTTCGTATAGAGGATGTCATTGCAGACATCCTCGAATTCTAATCCGACGACGAAAAGGACATCCAAGGCATGACTTCTTCCGCCCGCCCGGAACTTCTCGCCCCGGCCGGAGACAGGGCTTCTTTTCTTGCCGCCCTGGCAGCCGGTGCCGACGCTGTATACGTTGGTCTGAAACATTTTTCGGCCCGTATGCAAGCTGATAATTTTTCTATCACTGAACTGGCTCAACTTACCGAATTGGCCCATAAAAAAAGCCGTCGAGTATATGTTGCCATCAATACATTGGTCAAACCTGACGAAATCGACAAGGCCGGTCGTCTAATCGATCGGACAGTGCGTCTTGTTGCACCCGATGCCTTTATTGTGTGCGACCTCGGCGTTATCGAGCTTGCCCGTCAAGTTGGCTTTTCCGGCGAAATTCATGTGTCCACGTTGGCCAACATCTCACACCAACGCAATCTTTCGCTTCTTCCTGCACTGGGTGTGCAGCGGGCGGTCCTCCCTCGAGAACTCAATGTGGATGAAATCCGTGCCATGTCCGAAGCCTGTCCGGACGGTGTCACACTCGAAACGTTTGTTCACGGTGCGCTATGCCATAATATTTCCGGTCGCTGTTACTGGAGCAGTTTCTTAGGCGGGAAAAGTGGATTGCGCGGTCGTTGTGTTCAACCGTGTCGACGGGTCTATGAAAATAAGGGGCAAAAGGGACGTTATTTTTCCTGCCTCGACCTCAGCCTTGATGTGCTCGCAAAGACGCTCCTCACTATTAAAAACGTGAGTGCCTGGAAAATTGAAGGTCGAAAAAAAGGACCGCATTATGTGTACCACACCGTCAGCGCGTACAAGCTACTACGTGATGAACCAGGCAATCCCGATGCAAAGAAACAGGCACTAAGCTATCTGGAACAGTCTCTCGGCCGGCCGGGAACGCACTATTCTTTTTTGCCGCAGAAACCGAAAAACCCGGTCGAGGCAATCAAACAAACCGGCTCCGGTATGGTTGTGGGTCGATTATCACTGAGTGGCCCTGGAAAGGCCTCTTTCTCCCCACGTATCGGTTTGTTGCCCGGAGATATCTTGCGTATTGGCTATGAAGACGAGCCCGGTCATCAGGTCATTCGTTCTCCCAAATCCTTTCCGAAGGGCGGACGTTTTGATGTGCGATACCAAGGGCGACATCGTCCGAAATCCGGAACTCAGGTCTTCCTCATCGACAGGCGGGAAGCCGATCTTGTTTCCATTGTCGACTCCATGCAAGCCGAGCTTGAAGCCATCCCTAAACCGCAAAATAAAGAATCGCAGTTTGTAGCCACTCTTCCTGCGCCCTTCAAGTCGCCACGAAAAATGCGTTCGTTGACGTATGATGTATGGCGCAACCCTCCTCTTGATCGTATTCGCACAGACTTCGGTATGTGGCTCGCAGTCGGAAAAGGACATAGCCTCCCACTCACCCGTTCCGGGCAAGCATGGTGGTGGCTCCCTCCTATCATCTGGCCGAACGAAGAAAACGAGTATGTGGCGTTGACGGATCTCCTTTTGCGTCGTGGAGCCCGAAAATTCGTACTGAATGCACCTTGGCAGCGCAGTTTGTTTCCGAAGCACCTCAAAAAAGAAACGCAACTTTGGGCCGGACCGTTTTGCAATACGTCGAATGCCCTCGCGTTGAAAGTTCTTGAACAAATGGGTTTTTGTGGTGCCATTGTCTCGCCGGAACTTTCTCAAGAAGATCTGGTTAGTCTGCCAACCAAAAGCCCTCTTCCGCTTGGTATTGTTCAACACGGACGCTGGCCACTGGGCCTGTCTCGCACACTCGCCATGGACCTCAAGCACCATATGCCGCTCAAGAGTCCTATGAACGAAGTATGCTTCACCGCCAAGCATGGACAAAATATTTGGATTTTTCCTTCCTGGAATCTTGATCTGACAGGAAAATCACGAGAACTTGAACGAGCTGGTTACAGCGTCTACATTCATTTGCGTGAACCCACACCGAAAAACGTTCCCATTTCGGAACGCCCGGGCTTGTTTAACTGGGAAGTTGGCCTCATTTAAAGGGCTTGGTACATAGCAATTTCTTCGGACGGCTCGAGTTCTGGATAATACCCCAGAATTCGAGCCGCATCGAAGCAATATAACAATACTGCACGTGATGTTCCTCAGCGTACGGCTTTCCTCCCTCCCTTCGGTTTTCCTTTTTCACCACGTTCCGATGCTTGCCTTTCCACACAGCTCGACGTAAGATTTTGGTCCTATCGGGAAAAAAGCAGGTGTGTATGATTTTGGCTCGTGATTCAGCCCAAACCGAAGCAGGCAATCAGTGCAAGCTTTACGACCTCCTTGACCATGCAGATCCACAGGAGGTCAAACAGGAAGTCCACTCTATCGCAACATCCATTTCACCCAATATGGATGGTGATCTTCTTGAGACTGTTCATAACGATATCATTCGTCTTTTTAAAGGTGAATACCCCGGTTTTCGAGCGAGCACGGCCAAATATCATGACCTCGAACATACCAATTCCGTTGCTTTGGCAACGGTGAGGATACTGCACGGTCTTGCTCTGTCCGGCAAAGTCGCCATTGATGGAAGGATGACGCTGACTGCTCTTGTCGCCGCATTATTTCACGATCTTGGACTTGTACAAACACTGCACGAAACTCAAGGCACCGGGGCTCGCTTCATGGTTGGCCATGAAAAACGTAGTATTGCGTTTCTTCGTGCCTATTTTGCCGATAAAAATGTTCCGCCGCATTTCGTTGACGATGCAGCACACATCATCCAGGTCACGGAGCTCGTTCGCCAAATTGATACCATACATTTTCGTACGGAAACCATTCGTCTTCTGGCCAAAGTCGTGGGGTCGGCGGACCTTCTCGCTCAAATGGCCGATCGAAAATATCTCGAAAAATTATTGTTGCTTTTTGAGGAATTTGAGGAAGCAGGACTCAACGCGTATACGACAGAGATTGAACTCTACCATCAAACCAACGATTTCTACCAAAAAACCGTGCAACCACGCCTCGCCAGCTTCGACAACATTGCCCACGCTGTTCAGCATCATTTCCGCATGCGGTTTGGGATAAACGCTGATTTGTATCATGAGGCTATTCAATGTAATATTGATTATCTTCAACATGTTTTACGTCAATGCAACGAATCCATGCAATGCTACTCTTCCCATTTCAACCGTCCAGGCATAGCAAATCCTACCATATCCCAAAAGACCGATCCTTCAGACAGTCACTGAAAAGTTACTTAGCACGTCTTGTCAAATGCCCCTTGAATTGATATTCTCATAAATAATTCGTGAAAACTGTTGGCTCTGCCGTAAGGAGGCCCCCATGTCGAAAGCCTTTGGCATCAAGTTTCCGCAAGAACTTGCAGGTATCCGCATCAGCCGTCTGATGAATACCTACCTGCAAGACAGCTCTGAACGTCACAAAGCGGAAGTCGATATGTCTATTGAACGAAACAACGCACAACCGCGCATCATTGAACAAGCGTTGGAAGGTTCACTCGTCAATCGATCTGCGTAGCTTCAGAAGCGGTTCCTTCGTACGGTTCTTACCGAGACAAGGATCCTGAAGACATACTTTCTTGTGGAGAGTGTAAGCACAATTTTTTGTGTTTCAGGATTCGTGTGGTATTTTTTGCCACGAAAAACACTCGGGAGATGCACACATTCTACAATCCCCCTTTCCATCGAAAAATACATCACGCCGTGATGACATTGAGCCGTGAAAAGCTTTCTAGGATTGCCGCTGCTTTTTTCCAAAGCAGCGGCAATCCTTTCACGTTTGGCTATCTGGTCGCATAAAAAGTCGCAGCCGCCTGCTAATGTTCCAATCTTTGGGACTTCTGTTTGCAATGGCTTTGCCCCATAGCTCGGCTCTGAAGAGGCTGACGAACTGCGAGCTCATCACCCGTCCTTCTTGTTGCCACTTGGGCTTCGGATAGGTCTTGTCTCCAGGTTTGTATATACGATGTTCGGCAAGCAGAAGCATGGTATACGCAAACACGAGTAGACTCGGAACCGGCTCAATCGCCTTCTCATTTCTCATCTGCGCCTTCTCTACACCCTCCCAACGTCAGGCATATGCTTGAAGAAATTTCTCCAAAGAGAGGTCTGGAGCTGTCGAAATCAGATAGCACGGTTTTCGATAATTCATTCGAGATTGCTTGTTCAGACAATACCCAAGTGGGCGGATAACCATCTGTTTGAGGTTGTGTTCTCCCTGGCGTTTCGCCAGCGCACGGGTCTCAAGGTTTTCACCTGAAATTCACAGATTTCACCCGCTGCAAACGCAGAAACAATTTCTCAGGGAATACTTTTGTCTTGCCGTATTGCTTCTGGGGTGGGCAGGCGCTCACCGTATGCTCGCTTTCGTCCCCTTCCGGCCTGTTCACCCCGTGGCGACGCAACACGGCACGATTTTGACGACGGATCACGTTTTACGCGACCTCATCCCCTACGACATTGACGAGGAAACGCTTGGCAAGGTCGTTCTGGGTGCGCCGTCTGTTCGTCCCGCTCCGGGGAGCGGCGTTGTTGCGCAGGCGCTTGACGATCAGGGACGCGTGGTCAGCGAAGCGCAGATTGACCCAAGCCAGACGGAAGAGGCTGTTCAGGCGATGCAAGACCATTCGCCTACCGGGCACACTCGCGTGATTCCGACCGGACAGGCGCTGCAGGAACGGCACGACGGATTTCTTGAAGACCAAGCTCGACAGACGCAGACGTCGCCGGAATTGTCGCCATCTCCCCAGACTCCAGGATCGGGCGGGATCGTGTCCATGAGGGCGCTCGATGTCGGTGAGCCAAATCAAGGGCAGGGCCAGGAACCGACCGCTGTTTCCGCTTCGGACATCGCCGCGTCCATGGAATATCCTCAAACGGATGTTTTACCAGAACAGATTGAAGAGAGCGTTGCCCCTCTCAATTCTACGAATGCGTCGAGATGGGATCACTTCGAAACGAATGAAAACGGGGATTCGTTTGTCGGTTCAATTTCACCGTCGACTGCTGACGACATAGAGGCTCTTGGGTTAAGCCTTCAGTCTCCAGATGTTTTTGCGACACCAGGGGACATACAACACATAGAAGAAAGTCACGGTGATCAACTGACGGACGACGATATCGAACTCATCCAGCACGTCGTGCAAAACCCAACTGAGATCTTGCCCAATATCGCGACAGCAAGCAGTCCCCAACGTGGACGTCGTACGCTTTTTGTTCGTTCAAACGGGAAAAAATTTGTTGGTATAGTTGAAATATCGCAGGATGGTAGCGGGAATATTCTGCGCAA
Source organism: Desulfovibrio inopinatus DSM 10711 (assembly GCF_000429305.1). Classification (NCBI taxonomy): domain Bacteria; kingdom Pseudomonadati; phylum Thermodesulfobacteriota; class Desulfovibrionia; order Desulfovibrionales; family Desulfovibrionaceae; genus Desulfovibrio; species Desulfovibrio inopinatus. Next base: position 98,125 of record NZ_KE386879.1, on the reverse strand, counting down.
TTACTGGAAAATGTCTCAGAAAAAAGCGGAAAGGTACCTGAAAAAGTACCGAGAAGAGAAAGACCGCAGGCTTCAACTTGGGGGGGCGGCCCCTTCCCCCATTGCCCCCGACGATAATCGTCGGTCCCCGGTGGGCCTTTCCGGTGGTCAAGCTGGGTCTGCGGGTATAAATACCATAGTATCGACTGCTGACAACGTCAATACGAATGAAGAGCGCACGTCTCAACCGTTCTCTCCCAAACAGGCTCAATCCGTACAACGCGATGTGCCGTCAGTCGTGCCCGTGTCTGTTTCCTATGCCGAACAATACGGGCCCAAGGCCGGAACAATCGTGGAACACGTTGAACAGGACAACGTGGACGCCGCTCGCAATATCATGAAGAAGATGCCTGTCGGTGCGTTGAAGCCCTTGGCCGGAGTTGACGCCTCAAGTCAGGTCGGGCGTGACGAACTGGTTGAAACGGTATTGGAACGAATGACAGCGGATGTTGCCGCAACGCGTGCGCAGGAAACGCCGGAGCCGATGCCGGGTTCTTCTCCTGTGCAAGACTCAGCAGGCCAAGCCGTTGTTGGTATCGAGGGAAAAAGCACGGCCCATGAAAAAGGCGTCACCGGGAAGCCACGCGCCGACATGGCCATCCAACATTCCGAAGACTGGGACGCCGCCAAAACAGGAGACCTCGACGCGGCTCGACGCATTGTGTCTTCTGTGTGGCAGGATTCTCACACAGAAGCCGTCAAGGCCAAGCTCGACCCCCAAAAAGAGACGGTCTTTGTGTCTGTGCCAAGTACGACAGGGTCAAACACACTGCCCCTCGCACTTGGCGAAGAACTGACTACGCGTATGGGGGGCGTTCTTTTTGACGGGAAGGTACTGTTTGAAGCAGAACATGACGCTCCCATGAAAAGCATCCCCCCACAGGAGCGCCCCTTCGTCGCGAAAGAATACGTGGCGCAAGAAGGAACGAACTTGACCGCGTTACAGGGAAAAAACGTTGTGGTGGTGGAGGACGTTCTGACAACCGGCGCGTCCGCAAAAGCGTTCGTCCGCGCCCTCAAGAAGGCAGGTATCTCGGTCGATACCGTGGCAGGACTCATGGGTGACGCCCGACTCGATGCAGAGCCCCAACTTGTCGCCAAGTTGCAAAAAGCGTTTGCACGAAACAACATCCCGCTTAACGCGAAAAAAACCGCTTCCGTCTTGTCTCGCGGCGAAGTCAATGTTATTTTGGATCAAATCAACAAGTCGAGGACGACCGATGACAGACAAGCCATTGCCCGAGACCTACAGAGGGTACTCGACGAAAGAACTGCTGGAGTTCTGGGAACGGTTCTGCGAAGGCAAGGAACGGGGAGCACCAGCAGAAAAACGGAAAGCAATGCATTCCTTTCTCCGGGAATACAAGATCGCGCCGGTCTACAAGCTCAATCTGAGCGACCCCAAGCTCATGGAACAGATCTTCAAGAAGAAATAACCCCTTCCCCCATCACGCCGTCTTCACATAACAAGAGCGGCGTTCCTCTTTCCTCTTCCGCCTCTGATACACCGCATTCGCATCCGTCCGCACCCAAGCCATCGCGCCCCGCCATGTCCAACACCGAGGCGAGCGCGCATATTGATCGGTGGACGAAAGGCCTCAAAGGCGTCCCTGAAATAGATATTCGCGAGGATGGCGAACCTGGTACAAAAGGCATGTATCAGCCCGCAAGCAAAGACGGGAAGACGCCCCCAAAAGTCACCATTTTCGCGAACAACCATACATCTGAAGCCGACCTTCGCAACACGTTCAAAGAAGAGGTCATGAACCATCACGGCGTTCGTTTGGCGCTTGGCGAACAGTACGAAGCGTTCATGACGAAGGCGTATGAAAATCAGGCCGTTCAGGATATGGCCGCGAAGCTGGAGAAGGAACGCGGCGACTCTTTTCATGGAAATAGAGCGATAGCAGCCGACGAAGCCATCGCCGCGCTTGGCCGTCAAGGCTGGCGGTCCACCATCATGGATAAACTCGTTTCCACGGTGCGTCGGTTCATGCGTCGGCTGTGGCCCGACATGAAGGTGACGGACCGCGAGATACGAGACGTTATCGGCAGATCGTACAAGGCCGTGAGGACGGGAACCGGGAGTGCTGCGTCTCACGGACCAACTCTGACGATGTTCTCAAAAGACCAACCCGCAGACGCCTTTCTCGAAGCCCCTGGAGGCGGAAGAGATTTCGGTCACATCAATGATGAAATGGCGCAGGCCATGGGGAGTCGTCCCGGACCGATTCGGCTTCAAAACGGAGACGAAAAGTTCGGAGCGGTGCACATCGACCAAAGGCATGGGCCTCAAATACAGCAACGAGGATTCAAAGATACCACCGGATTCATTTCTCATATTACAAAGAACTTTAATGCTATCTTCAAAGGAAACACTGATAGGCACTTTGTCTTGACGGTACGAGGAAACAGAATATGGCCAGCCGCTATAGTGAAAATGGAATACAGCCCTAATGGAGAATTTTACAAGGTCGTTACGGCATCTCCAGTAAGGAAAGATCAGTATCTTCATCCTGATGGCGTGCATAAGAAAAAGCTTCTCTGGGAAGGCACGCAGGACCCTCATCGTGACCATAACAGCCAGACCCCTGGCGTCATCTCGGGCCAGAGAAGCGATGTAGAAAATATAACGCCTGATGTTGATCCAGTCAACGACGGCGACATCATGGCGCATCGCGATGCACAGAACGACGAACAGCCTGTGTACGATCCTGAAGCCAGGGTGGACGTCGTTGAACTTGATTCTGCGACGTTGCCGGCTGACATGGATTGGAAAGACGCGAAAGCGGTTCGCAACTGGCTTTTCAATTCCGCCGATTTTGATACGCCTGTTCAGGTCAAGAAGACAGGGGAGACGGTGACGTTTACTCGGCGCGGCTTAAAGGAATCTACAAAACGTCGGGGGGAACAGCAAAGGCAAGCCTATGGAGCGTTACGGCGTCTGATTGAAAACGCCGCGTTTTTTCGTTTTGAACCAGCAACGCAGGAAAAACATCGTCACCTCTTTGGGCAAAACGTCTATTATGCAGCGCTACGATTAGGAGGAAGGGATTATTCTGTAAAAATTAAGGTTAATCTGAGCAGGGCAGGCGATATTAAATCATATAAAGATCATAAAATTTCAGAGATTGAAGTGGCGTCACCCATGTCCCCGACGCAAGCCCATGAACATGGGGGGCAATCGGCATGGCCGGCCTCGAAGAATCAAGACTATGACGCCACATCTTCTTATCCTGTAAGAGTCCTGGCTGGTGAAGTCAATGCCGACGACGGCATCATGAGGCAGCGGGATACGCAACAGAGCGAAAAATCCCCCCTCCCCCACGACGACATTGACGCCATCATTGCCGAATTCAACGATGCCACGCCGGGAGCCGCGCCGGTTCGCGTGTTCGAGAACACCGAGGAAGCCGAAGCGTTCGCCGGGCAGAACATGCGCGGCGTCAACGGATTCTATGATCCCAAGAACGGCATTGTCGGTCTTATCGCCAATCGAGTCAAGAGCGCCAAAGACCTCCTCACAACGTTGGTGCACGAACAGAAGCGCCACCATGGATTGCGCGTCTTCCTGGGCGACCAGTATCAGGCCGTCATGGATAAAGCCTGGAAGAATCCCGCCGTCCAGGCAAAAATTCGCGAACTCATGGACAAAGGTTACAGCTGGAACCTGCGTTCTTTGAAAGGACGCCGGAAAGCGACGGACGAGGCGATTTCCTGGTTGGCTGACGAAGGCTGGACAGGATCGCTCGTGGACCGGATCATCGCGGCTGTGCGTCAGTGGCTGCGAAAGATGCCGCGTTTTTCCCATCTTGAGTTTTCGGACGCGGAAGTCCGGACCTTGATCGGCAACGCCGAACGGGCTGTCATGAAACCGACGAAGGTGCAGGAGGCAACGCAGACGGGTCGGAAAGGCAGCGTGGAGCCGGTTGCGGCACAGCGTGATGAAAAGGACTCTTCTCACCCCGTGTACGATCCTGACGCCAGAGTGCAAGTGGTTGAACTTGATTCTGCGACGTTGCCGGCTGACATGGATTGGAAAGACGCGAAAGCGGTTCGCAACTGGCTTTTCAATTCCGCCGATTTTGATACGCCTGTTCAGGTCAAGAAGACAGGGGAGACGGTGACGTTTACTCGGCGCGGCTTAAAGGAATCGGCGAAACGTCGGGGGAAACAGCAAAGGCAGGCTTATGGAGCGTTACGGCGCCTGATTGAAAACGCCGCGTTTTTTCGTTTTGAACCAACTGATGATCGACATCGAAACCTGTTGGGGCAAAATGTCTATTATGCGGTTTTGAGAATGAATGGAGAGGATTTTTCAGTAAAAATCAAAGTGGATATTCACAATATTGGTGGCCTGAAATCATACAAAGACCATAAGATTTCATCAATAGAAGTGGCGTCACCCATGAACCCGACGCGCGCCCATGAACATGGGGGGCAATCAGCACGGAAGGACTTGACGAATCAAGACCGTGACGCCACGTCTTCTTATCCTGTAAGAGTCCTGGCTGGTGAAGTCAATGCCGACGACATCCTGGCGCAGCGGCAAAGCCGTCCCTCCTCTCCGTTTATTACCAAACGCGTGCAGCGAGCGATTGACGATTTTGCTCGACAGTTGGATCAATATTTTGATGGCAAATTCAACAAACGACGCCATTTCACGCTGGGGCCAACCCCCATTATTCTCAAACGCCTTGGAGTCCCAAACTTACCTTTTACGATGCGTCCTGGAGTTATTCCCAAAGCAACTCAGGACAAACATTTCGTGCGACCTGAGTCATTTTATTCGCTTATCCAGAACCTTCATGACCCCATTATGGTGTTTGAGTCAAAAGACGGTCTCGGCAATTTAGTTGTCATGACGGAAGTGATTGACGAGAAAGGGAAAACTGTAATGGCGGCGGTGCATGTGAATGCTTCAATGCAACACCATGCAGTCAACAATATAGCAAGTTTTTATGGAAAAACGAATGAAAACACATTCTTGAATTGGATAAATCAAGGCTTGCTTCGTTATCAGAACAAACAAAAAAGCCTCGCCTGGTCCCAGTCAAGAGAGCTCCAATTGCCCAAGGAGGGGACCAAGCGAGGCAACAAGAAAATATTGACGGAAGCCGATTTTGTCAATGCCTCCGACATCCAGGCCCATCGCGGCGAATCGTTTACCGACGCCGAGTCCGAACGGCGCTACCAGGAAGCCCGGAAAGGGATCGGCACCAAAGAAACCTTCCTTGATCACGTCAAGGGATCATGGAATCAACTTGCCACCGGTTTTACGCGGCACTTCATCCATCTACCAAACGAAGCGAAATTTGCCAAAGCGCGAATGGTTGCGCCACTTGGAACAGGCGCAGCGCAATGCGGCTGGTGTCGCTGTGCAGAACATGCAGAACATCACCAAAGACCTGACGAGAGAGGAGTTTGATCTGTTCAACCGTTTGGTTGTTCTCGACGACTTTGCATTTCCTACACCGAACAAAGTCTTTTCATATCGGAAGTTGACTTCGACCTCCCAACGCCAGACATATGCTTGAAAAAAAATTCTAAAGGGAGGTCTGGAGCTGTCGAAATCAGGACGTACGATTTTCGGTAATTCATTCGAGATTGCTTGTTAGACGATACCCAAGTGGCCGGATAACCATCAGTTTGAGGTTGTGTTCTCCCCGGCGCTTCGCCAGCGCACGGATTTCAAGATTTCCACCTGAAATTCACGGATTTCACCCTCTGCAAACGCAGAAACAATTTCTCAGGGAATACTTTTGTCTTGCCATATTGCTTCTGGGGTGGGCAGGCGCTCACCGTATGCTCGCTTTCGCCCCCTTTCGCCCTCTGGCAGGCCCGTACAACTTTGCATCCTTTCGTATGCGGCAGATAAAATGGAAAGTTGATGTACTATTGTTCGTTGGCTTTCCGCTTAATTAACTGCACCTTCCTCAGGAATCCCATTAGGACTTCCTTGTATCTAGTTATGTAACTAGATACAAGGAAGTTCAAACCGTCAACTTGACAAAGGGGTTGACTTATGAAGAGCAGAAAAAAAGAGGAATTTGTCTGGCCATGGATCAAACGCGAGATTGCCGCTGCTTTTTTCCAAAGCAGCGGCAATCCTTTCTTGTAGCAATTATTTCAATCGCGCCCGCAGTGTGTCAGCGAACCGTTCAAGATCATTTTTATCACCGTCACGGTAATCTTCAGGATAGAGCAAGGCAGACATATAAAATACACTGTCCAGGTTTAAGGCCTGTTCCGCTCGTTGACCAAAACCGGCAAGGGATGCTGCGATATCGACGAATTCTGGAATGCCTTGAAGTTCTTTGCCGCCCTTTTCCGCCAACTCGATCAGGTTCTCCGCCTTCTGCGCCATGGCCGCTCGATATGCGGGTTCATCGTTGTTTTCATGTAAAGCAACTGCTGCATCTCGTTCCACGTTACGAATCGCAACGGCAGTTTCATCAATCGCTGTGATCACATTTCCTAAGCATACTCGAGCGGTCTCATCCATGGTCATTGTCCTTGTATTAATATCAGCCGAAGGTGCTTCCATTCCATCCAAAAAAACGACGATTGAGATCTGTAAACTCAATGTAGGTTCTGTCTGGAGAAACCCCCATTTCCTGATCGATAAAAGCACACAAAGCACTACAGAATTGCGTACACTGCGTTTCAGCAAGACCGATACTCTTGCACTCAACGGATGCAGCCGGTTCCAATGAGCCCGCAAACGACATGGCAACATTGTCCACGATCAAGGTCATGACATAGTTTTCACTCTTCCCGGTCAGTGTGGCCAGTGTCTGCGAAAGTTTGGCGCACAGGTCGGTTTTCACGTGCTCGTCAAATGTCACGTTTGTTTCAATCCGGCACAGTGGCATAGCTTTTTCCTCGCTAAAAATCGATGCGGTCTCTAAAACATTTGGCGTAATAGATCTTCGCCACGGGCCAAGGGGGCATTGGGGTCAGCCATGTCGATACGGTTTTCCTCGTCATCAATATACGCCAGAGCCTGCTCCGATCCTTTAAGGAAAGGCATAGGAATGCCGTCGACATTCGCGATGGTCAACCCTTCTTGCGGCATGTGGAAGTCTTCCACGGGATAATCTTCTTCAACGACAGAGCGATAATTAAGCCATATCGGCAAGGCCGCTCGTCCACCGGTTTCACCGCGTCCCATCGGTTTGAGTTGGTCAAATCCAATATAAACCCCCGTCAACAGATAGGGTGAAAAACCAATAAACCATGCGTCTTGCTCATCGTTGGTTGTTCCCGTTTTTCCTGCGATGGGACGTCCCAATTTTTTCACTCGGGTTGCCGTGCCGGCGCGAACAACTTCTTTTAACAACGACGCCATGATGTAGGCATTTTGCGGAGAAATGGCCGGAACCGCCGTCACTTGGGACGTATAGACATCTTCTCCCCACGCACTTTTTACAGAGAGTACAAACCGTGGGTCCACATAGGAACCGTCGCGCGCAAAAGCCGTATAGGCCTTGCATAAATTGATCAATTTCAATGACGCCGCGCCAATACTGACAGGAAGATATGGTGGTATTTCAGCTTCAATCCCAAGAGCTTTGGCCCGATCGATAATTTTTTGCATACCGATCGTTTTTGCGACCCGAATCGTGACGAGGTTACGCGACTTGGACAATGCAGAACGAACCGTCATAGGTCCAAGAAATTTACCACCATAGTTACTTGGTCGCCAGACCTTATGGGTAAACGGATCAACATAGACAAACGGACTGTCCATAATCACCGTGCCCGGAGTAATCCCGTTATCCATTGCTGCGGAAAAGACGATGGGTTTAAACGACGATCCAGGTTGTCTTTCGGCTTGTGTTGCTCGATTGAATTGACTGCGCTCAAAGGAGAATCCGCCTGAACAGGCCAGGACATCGCCCGACTTGGGATCAATGGAGACAATCGCGCCTTCAACAATAGGCTCTTGCTCCATATTGACCACCCAGCTTGTGCTTGCCTCACTCTTCTTTTTCTCGGCAGTAACGTCTTCCGCTTGAGACTTCGGTGCGGATTCCACCGACGCTGCGATAATATCACCAACTTTGACGCCCTTGCGTCTGGCAAATGCCATCGTGTTGGCCGGCATAAAACCTGTTTTATCGCCAAATCGGACTTGCGCTCCTTTTTTCGTGACCTGGGTGACAAGAACATGAATCCAGGCTCCAGGATAAAGATTTTCCTCTGACACAGGATGAGACTTTAAGTATTGCTCGAACTCGTCTTTAGCTATGGAGTCTATAGGTCCACGATATCCCCGACGCTTCGAAGATGCCGATAAACCACTGCGCAACGCAATTTCTGCGGCACGCTGGTGACGCGGATCCATCGCAGTATAGACATGCAATCCACCATTATACACCGTGGATTCACCGAACCGTTCCACAAGCCAACGTCGTACTTCTTCAAGATAATACGGGCCAACCTTCCAGGACGGGTCAGGCATGCTTTTAAAAACTAATGGCTCACTGATAGCTTGATCATGTTGTTCTTTCGTAATCCAACCAATCTCAAGCATACGCCCGAGAACATATTTTTGTCTTGCCTTGGCTGAACTGAAATCATGGAAAGGACTGTATCGGGAAGGCGCTTGTGGCAGACCGGCCAAAAGCGCAGCTTGCGCCAACGTCAATTGGCCAACATGCACACCAAAGTACGTCCGTGCAGCCGCTTCAACGCCATAAGATTTTGAACCGAGATAAATCTGGTTGAGGTAGATGGTCAGAATTTCATCTTTCGTCAAATACCGTTCCAGACGATACGCCAAAATTGCTTCTTTGAGTTTACGTTTGTAGCTTTTTTCCGGAGTCAGCAGCAACCGTTTGATAATTTGTTGGGTGATGGTGCTCCCCCCCTGCCGGATGCCACCATGACGCATATTCACCACCATGGCACGAAAAATAGCCATGAGATCAACACCTTCATGCTGATAAAATGATGAGTCTTCCGACGCGAGAAACGCTTTGGGAAGGTAGTCCGGCATATCGGCCAGGGTCACGAGAAAACGTTTCTCCGCGTAGAGATATCCTATGACTTCTTTGTCTCTACTATAGACCGTTGTCACCAATGGCGGACGATAATCCGTCAAATTTCGAAAACCAGGTAAATCTCCGGCTGCCCAAAAATAAATACCGGCCAGAGTCATGCCTGCCGCAACGACAACAAGTAAAGTAAACAAAACAAGAATGATCAGCAGTTTTTTCATGAAATCGATACCTTTACGCCTTGACGGATGAAACGAAGGCCATCCCTTCCCTTGGTGGAAGTCCCCATGCCAGACGCAATTTACCGTGGAGTTTTCGCACGGTTTGTTCAGTCGTCCCTATGGCTTGCACCACTCCAGGTACGGTTCTCCCTTCTTTTTGTGCCAAGCACTGCGAGGCCGTAAACACGGTGAGCATATCTCGTACGACCCAAAGAGGAAAAATACGGCAATAATATGGCCGAACTTCGGTCGGGAGCATGCATCCTGCCGATTCGAGAAATGTACATTTCCCATCAGCGTGTGTAGACAGCCGAAAGTGAAATTGGTCTGCAGGAAAAAGCGCCATAATGACTTTCCGCTCACCGGGAAACAATCGCGCCATATTATTGACGAATGCTGCAGAGTTGCGTTCGCGCGTAAAGCCGCCACGTTGCGACACAACGTCTACGATGCGGTTACGTTCCAAAGTAGAGACCGGGAAACAGGCTTCTTCCTGTCCCGGCACAAGTTGACAGCAGGTAGGGCCTAAAGAGGCACACCTGGCGCAAACATCGGGGTCGGAACGTTTCTGAATTGCAGTTGAAAAATGCCGGATGCTCACAAATTGGCTCCAAAAAAATGGCCGGCCGGCCGAGTTCTTGTGATAGTAGCCACACCGGCACATCATTGCAATGCCGTGCATAATGATCTGTCGGGAAAAGAACGTAATTCCCAATATCGTCCCTGTAAAGCGTTGACCAGCACAAAAAACAGCCTTCAGCTCTCCATAAACTCAGAACTCCCCTTGACTGCGTCGACTTACTGCTGCTGGGCGTTGGTGAATTCGAGTTTTTCCAGACCCGTATCCGTCAAAATGATGCCGTGTTGCGTAGAATCCAAATATCCATATCCGGACATTTCCCGGATAACGGAACGTATGCGATACAACGGTAAAGATAAATCTTGAACCAAACGATTTTCATCAGTTTCCCTGCGTGCCGCTTCAAGGAGATCGCGAGCAAGAACCGTCAGTGTTCCATCAGGCTTTATACATGCCATTTCTTTGAATTCTCCTCCAATGCCCGTGGGTATAGCGCGCAACATGGCGTATGCGAGCGTAAAATCCTATAGATCCTCTCTATCGTTCAGATAGCATGGACGCTTCGTGTATGGGACAGCGCCCTATTTATGACTTCAATGTTTTCTTACAGAAGTACCAGTCCAGGCACTGCGTGTCCGTATTTCCAAGCTGGTCGTCAGCGGCGTCTTGGGTTCGAGGCGGAGGGACAATAACCTCATCGCCGGGTTTCCAGTTGGCAGGAGTCGCGACACCATGTTCATCCGTTGTTTTCAGCGCCGTGACTAATCGAAGAATTTCATCCACATTCCGTCCCGTTGTTAAGGGATAATAGATAATCGCTCGAATGACCTGCTTATCATCTATAACAAAAACACATCGTGAGGTTTCGGTTTTACTTTCCCCTGGCATAATCATTCCATAAAGCATGGCCACACTACGTGCCTGGTCCGCAATAATTGGAAATGTGATTTTTTGCCCAAAAGTTTTTTCAATGTTCTTGGTCCAGGCGATGTGAGAAAATATGCTATCAATGGATAATCCCAGCAGTTCGCATCCCATTTTCTGGAATTGACTGTGTGCTTTGGCAAATGCAATGAACTCCGTCGTACAAACTGGAGTAAAGTCAGCTGGATGAGAAAACATCACAACCCATGTTCCCTTAAAATCTTCAAGGTGCAAAAGCCCTTGCGTTGTCTCCGCAGCGAATTGCGGAGCGAGATCACCAATACGTGGCATAGGAGAGGATTGAATTTGGACGTCCGAAGTCATAAGGTTTTCCTCCGTGTTTTCTCATGGAAAAATCGATGCATACGCTTAAAAAGCATTCTGACAATAGACTTTTTTAACTTTTTTCATGCACTTTTCAAAAGAAAAAGAAATACGAAATAATTTTCAAAAATTTTGTTTATGAAACTTTAATCTTACAACGAGACTTTACCACAAACAACGATCCATGTATTTTGTCGATAATTGAAGTTTCTTTGTTGAGTTACACCTGGAGAAATAAAGCACCCATGAATATACCACCGAAAATACTCGTTATCGACGATGACGATACCGTCCTTGCCAGTTTTGGTCTCTGGCTTGAAGATAATGAATTCCAGGTCATTGAGGCGCGTAACGGCAGAGAAGGACTGAACGTGGTCAACACGCAGGATCCGGATGCTATCATTCTTGATCTTGTTATGCCGGTCATGGATGGTCTCGAATTTCTTCGTGTTAAAGCCGATACCCACCCCGAGATCCCTGTCATCGTTATGACAGGGAAACGTGATCTTTCAGATGCTGTGCGTGCCTTTAAATATGGCGCATTCGATTATTTAACGAAACCGTTGGATAATTTTGAACTGTTGAACCATGCACTGCAAAGCGCACTTGAACATCGCACATTGAAAGAAAAAATTGAACGTGCCGAAAAACGCTACACAAATCTTGTACAGCATATTCCAGTTCTTATCTTCATGCTGCACCATGATTTTAATCTTGGATTTATCAACAAATTTTGTGAAGCCATGCTCGGATTCACGCAATCGGAAGCACTGAGTACGCCAAATTGGTTTTTAGGACGTATTCACGACGCTGATCGTGAGCGCATTCGCAATGCCTTCACCGCTACATTTCGAAAATGCGATCGTCCGTTATCCGAAGAATTTCGGCTTATTCACAAAGATGGGGCCGTTATCCATGGCATTCTCAAAACGATTCCCGCTCAAGATTGCGTTCCCGGACAATCTGTTACGTATATGGAAAGTTTGGTCATGGATATTTCAGAACGCATGATGCTGGAAAAATTTGTTGTTCAGAAAGAAAAACTTAAAACATTGGGAGCCATCTCTGCCGAAGTCGCTCACGAAATCCGCAATCCTCTTATCTCAATTGGAGGATTCTCTCGCCGAATGCGTCAGAAATATCCAGATATTGCCGAAACTGAGATTATCCTGAGCGAAGCCACCCGTCTTGAAAAAACGCTTGATCGCATTCGAACGTATCTTCACCCTGTGAAGTTGGAACGCGAAGATTGCTCTATAAATGATATCGTGGAATCGGCCCTGGATCTTCTGGAACCGGAACTCCTTGCTCGCAATATCATACCCAAAGTTAAATTCGATCGGTTGATAAGTCAGATCCGTTGTGACCGAGAGATGCTCGGACAAGTTGTCATCAACCTTATGCGGAATGTATCCGGCAATATCGACACGGAGAACACGCTCGTAATAACAACATTTGAACGGGACCAATTTGTTAATCTCGAAATTGTCTTTCATCCTTCTCACGTTATTTCCGACCCGGAACTTCTCTTTTTACCTTTTGAGGAGACCGAAACCAATGTCGGTCTCCCCTTTTGCTATCGCATGCTGAAAAACATGGGTGGGTCTTTAACATTTGATCGGAATGAAAAGGCGTGCGTATTCCTTGTTACTTTGCCGATTTCCGGTCGAGAGATTCAATGATGCCGGCGTCTCATGCCCTCATGGCCAGGAATTTCTGAAACGACCAGCGGTTCCCGAACTCCGCGGCGCATCCAGCGAGGCACTTGCCATGTTGGTCCAGCTGCGAAGACAATGCCCACTGCAACCAAAAGACATCCTGCCACATGGGAAGCACGAATTGTTTCATGAAGAAAGAGCGCTGAAATGATGACTCCCGATGCCGGCATTACCCCAACAAAAGCTCCTGCTTCACTGGCAGGCACTCCAGAAACGCCACGGAACCAAAACCAATAAGCCGCGACGGTCACAATCAGTCCATAATAAGTCAGTATGCCCCACTGAGCGATACTGAGGCTGGATACATGAAATTCCGGAGATATCACGAACGCGGTAGGCACAAAAAAAATTGCCCCGGCGAGGGTAATGACAGCGGATGCTTCCATATCACTGATAGCCGAGCTCACCGATTTTCGCATAAGTAAAAAGACTGCCTCACTCACGTATGCCAAAATGATACAAATTATTCCGCGCAAGGATCCGACATCGCCTCCTTGGACAAACAAGGTACCGGAATTAGCAAGAACAATACCCAATCCGCTGAACAGGATGCCCAATTTCGCCATGCGATTTAAATGCTCTCCATAGAAAATCGTCGCAACACACGCCATGACGAGCGGCGTTGTTCCCGCCATAATGCCACCAATGACCGCGGTTTCCGTTTTCAGACCATAGAGCATGAAAATATTGAACAGAACAGCTCCAAAAATTGCTTGGCACAAAAGTACGATCAGGTCTCGACCATGACTTCGTACTTTGGGGATAAGACGGAGAAGAACCGGCAACATCGTGACAAGCGCAATGGCAAATCGAAGGCCAAGAGCCCAAAAAACCGGCATATTCATCACAAGATGCCTGGCAACAACAACAGACGACCCCACCATTACCATGGCCGTCGTCAGGCACGCGTAGGCTTTAATTCGTGAGACAGTATCCATGCGTTTCTCCTTTTCTCTGCAAATGCAATGATGCAGAGGAGATAACGCGGATATCAGCGTTTCTCTTGTACGCTTTTGCGGTAGAGGCCTGGAGAAACTCCAATCTGGGGGGTAAAGTGTCTGGTCAAATGGCTTTGGTCGTAAAATCCAGTTTCCAATGCGGCATCGACAACTCGTGCTCCCGATAACAATAAAGATTTTGCCTGCCGAACCCGGATCATGGTCTGGTAGCGATGTGGTGGTAAACCGTATACTTGACGAAAGGCCCGGTTGAGATGCCAAGGGCTCAAACCAGCCAAATCGGCAAGCTCTTCCAAAGACACATCTTCTGCGTACTCGTCTTCCAATTTTTGACGAACACGATGGAGCGCCTGGGTCGGATCGAAAGAAAGTGTACGGCCCGGGCGTGTTTCCCGACCATGTCGAATCATCCAGGCAACAACCAATGAACGCATGAGGCTTTGTCGTGCGAGAACAGATAGTTGTCCCTCTTCAAGAAGACGGTGCGCCGTTGCTATGCGTGCAGCGAGTGATGCATCGTGGACAATACCCGGAGTAAAAATGATATCTCCAGACTTGACGTCGGCTTCCTGGAGCATGGACCGCACCAGGGCTGCATCAAGGTAGAGCATACGGTAACTCCAGCCAACTTCTCCTGCTGCTTCGCCGGTATGCGGTTCCCCTGGCACAACGGTATTGACGATCCCAGTTGTGGCAACAAGCCGTTCTCCACGATATTCAAACCCGAGAGCACCAGAAGTGATCACTCCCACTGCGTAACCATCATGCGCATGCACCTGAAACCGCCGTCGCATAAAGTGAGCGCGAAGGCACTCCACGCCATCGAGTCCTTCAGGTGTAAAAAAGTTCGCCCATTCCTTGACCCCGATCACGTTTCTCTCCATGGTTTTCTACCGCATCGCGTGTTTACATCATCTGACTTTGCACAGGAATAACGCTCTATGCCAGAACCGACTCTCTTCGCGTATCAAACGATTGCCAAACATGTCTCTCATGTACATCCCGTCATTGTCGACGGAGGCGCCAACAAAGGTCGACGAACACAAACGTTTCTTGACCTTTTTCCAGAAGCCCATATTCACGCTTTTGAACCACTCCCCGACCTTGCGAGCAAGCTCTCAAAACGTTTTCCGGCACAATCGGTCACTGTACATCAATACGGTCTTGGAGCCTCGTCGTTCCCCACAACCATCAATAAGTTGAACAGGCCCACGCTCTCCTCGATTCTTCCCCCTTCCGGAATTCAAGAGAAATATGCTGATCAGGTTTTGACATTATCGGATGTTATTCCTATCCAGGTTGTTTCTCTTGATGAAGTTCTTCCCGACGGCGCCGATGTCGTCAAACTCGATCTTCAAGGGTACGAGCTTGAGGCGTTGCGCGGAATGCCCCAAACACTCGCTCGATGCCGTGCTATCCTTGTCGAAGTTGCCTTTATCCCACTGTATGAAGGACAACCACTATTCGAAGAAATCGAGTTGTTTCTTTCCTCTTCGGGGTTTGTCCTCGAAAAACTGTATGATATCTGGACAAACCAGCAAAATGAAAAAACCGCAGCCGATGCCTTATTTCTACGATGAGAAACATAACCATTATTATGTTTCTTGTCTGCGGACCAATCGCGAGGATCGTCTTGTGAAACATTGAGCTCCGCGTGTTCACGATGGAAACACCAAAAACAGGGCTGAGAGGGCTTTACAATTCATAAGAGCTCGTTTTAGGGTTCTCTCAAACCTCAACCCCCTGATTCCTTATGAAAACACGCTTCGGATTTGGAATGAAGCCAAAGAGTCGGCCACTTTTTGGCGCGCCCCCTCGTCGTGCTCCTTTCCTCCGTATACTGCTTGTATGCGCGTTTATGGGAGTTGGTCTCGTTGCTGCTTATCAGGCCGGTTGGTTTGTTGAGTCGGAACCTGCAACGTGTGTCCTGAAACTAAACGGACCGGAGGTCAGTGAGCTGTTCACTTGCCCTCCTTCTGAAGAAGAGCAAGTCCCCAAACATGTCAACTTCAACGGCGTGGTCAAACCGGGAGACACTGCGGCCCAGCTGCTTGGCAGCTATCTCGACGCAGCCCAGCTGCACACTCTTGCCGCTCAATCGCGTAAGGTTTACCCCTTATCGCAAATCCGTATCGGGAAAGAATATACGATTGAAGCTGAAGGCGACACGCTTACACGCTTTGAGTATGAGATTGGTCCCGGAAAAACCCTCATCGTGGCTCTCGGCGACGATGGCTATCAGGTTGATACTGAAATAGAGCCAAGTGAAGTTCGCACGGAACGCGTGTCAGGCAGTATTCGTTCGAGTCTTATCCAAGCGGTGAACGATTCTGGTGAGAACACGAAACTTGCCGTCAAAATCGCCAATGTTTTTTCATATGATATCGACTTCTGCAAAGACATCCGTCGGGGTGATACATTTGAAGCCGTTGTGGAGAAACGTTACCGCGGTGGACAATTTGTCGGATATGGCCGGGTGTTAGCGACACGATTTTCCAACCAGGGTGAAGTTTTTGAAGGCTTTTATTATGAAGACGGCAAAGGCAATGCCGGCTATTATGATGCGTTAGGCAAAGCACGCCGTAAAATGTTTCTTAAAGCTCCACTTGATTTTACCCGTATATCTTCTGGGTTTACCCACAGTCGCCTTCATCCCATATTCAAGAAAAAACGCCCTCATCTTGGCGTTGACTATGCCGCTCCCACGGGGACACCGGTATGGAGCATCGGAGATGGAGTTGTCGTAAAAAAAGCGTATGGTAAAGGATATGGCTATTATGTCACCGTACGGCATAATAGTGTATATACCACACAATACAACCATCTCAGTCGTTTTCCCAAAGGGCTCGCTGTCGGGAAAAAAGTCAAACAAGGACAAGTTATCGGATTTGTCGGTAGCACCGGATGGGCGACAGGTCCCCATCTCGATTTTCGCCTCTATAAAAACGGCCAAGCAATCAACGCGTTAAAGTTGAAGAAAACGACAGCCGACCCGATCTCGAAGAGGGAGTTGGCATCATTCAAGAAAAAGGTTCACCCTCTTTTGAGCTTGCTTGATAATTCTTCTCGCGCTTCCTCAACACGCACGGCAAAAGCCGATACGTCCACCCGAATGAAAGTGCAGAAAATGTCGAAACGCGAGACAACCCAAAAGGAACCCAACTCTGGTCAGCAAACCAAAGCTGCCCTATAAGCGACGGTATGAATATGACCCCAGGCACTTTGTGCATCGATATCGGTAGCGGAACGCAGGACGCGTTACTGTATTACCCCGATCGCGAATTGGAAAATTGTCCGAAGTTTATTCTCGAATCGCCAGCCAGAATGGTTGCGGCCAGAATTCGTGAGCTTGGTCAGTTGAAAATGCCGATTTATTTGTATGGCAATAATATGGGCGGCGGATTTTATCGTAGCATCAAGGCACATCTCGCTATGGGGCTTGATGTTTCTGCCCGGCGTGATGCTGCCTATTCATTGAGTGATAATCCGGAGAGTCTTCTTGAAATGGGAATTCGGCTCGATGAGCGCTGTCCAGATGGATTCATGCCCGTCTATTTATCCGATTTCGATCCTGCATTCTGGGATATATTTTTGAAGATGTCAGGACATCCCTACCCGTCTTATTTTCTCATTGCCGCTCAAGATCACGGATTTCATCCGGGGTCCAGCAATAGAATGGGCCGCTTTGAACTCTGGCGCCATCTTCTGGAACAAGCCGATGGCCGCCCCGAGTCGCTTATTTATGATACGCCTCCCGAAACGTTTACTCGGTTGCGTTCCATAGAAAAACAGGCTGGGGCGTGTATGACAGCTGACACAGGTGCCGCGGCTATATTGGGAGCTTTGTTTGTTCCGGAAATCGAGGAAGCGTCTCGGGATCACGGCGTTCTTGTGCTCAATATGGGGAATAGCCATATTGTCGCAGCCATGGTGTATGCTGGTCGGATTTATGGTGTTTACGAACATCATACCGGTGTTCTCGACCCTGGTGATGTTATGTTGCAAATCGACCGTTTTCGTCGCGGTACTCTGGCATGTGAAGAAGTCTTTGATAGCTATGGACATGGATGTTTGTGCTTGCCGCCTCCGTCTGATGCAGGCGGATTCGATGATATTCATGTCATCGGTCCCAAGCGTGAACAACTCATGGGATACCATGTTTCCTTTCCCAGCCCTGGTGGAGATATGATGCTTGCCGGGTGCTTTGGACTTTTGAAGGGTCGAGAACTCAAGCGCCTTGCAGCTGAACAAAACTAAAGCCGCGTGGACCTGAAGTGTTCACAGCGCCACATTCTTGATCGTTTTCCGTCAACGCAGTATCGTTATGATCTTTTCGGCTTCCTGTTCCGACAGTATCAACGAGGTTGACGCTCATGAAGACTCCTACCAGCAAGTTCATTATCGCTTTTGCTCTTCTCATTCCACTTTGTGCATCTCTCTATCTTGGGTGGCGTGTCCTCGAAAAAAGCGGTCAGGATGAAGTTATTGAGGATTATTATAAACGTCTATTCGATTCATCACAAAAAGAAGATGCGTCATGCCCCCCTGCCACGACGTGTGAAAACGATCAGCTTGACGCTGGCTACCAGACGTTGGTGAGCGACCTGGAAGGAGAAGTCGCAGCAAAAGAAGTGACGATCGAAAAATTCAAGGAAATGCTCTCCATCAATGTTGTCGATGAAATTCTTTTCGATACAGGGAGAGCCATAATTACGCCACGTGGCAAAATTGTGCTGGCCAAAGTCGGCGGCGTCATCGGCAAAATGACGGACAAACACATCTACATTGTGGGGCACACCGATGATGTGCCCATCCAAACATTCCGCTATCCCAGCAACTGGGAACTCTCATGTGCCCGTGCAGCCGCGGTTATTCGTTATCTTCTCGATACGGATAACTTGGATCCGGCAATGTTTTCAGCTGTAGGCCGGTCATCATATCAACCTGTGTCTGAAAACGACACGCCGGAAGGCCGCGCCCGGAATAGACGCGTTGAAATCGTTATTGCCAATTTTTCCAAGTTCTGACGTTTTCCCCGACTTGAACTATACTCGACGGAACCGAGCTAACGCGGCATAGTCAGGCGCTGTACGGGCATTAAAGTACCCACACGCTCGATAATAGCGTACGTCCTCAAGCCATGTTGTAAAAAATGTTTTATCGGAAAAGCATCGTTTGGCGAGCTGGAAGGGTTGAGTTCGGAGATCAAGCAACGGGCCGATCAACTCCGAAGGATCACGAAAGCACTCCCAATCACACTCAAGGCATCGCATTGACGTATCCCGGCTGTGAAGATCGAGATCCCAAAACTTCCCTAAATTTTCTCCCCCCCGATATCCACAGGGGTATGTGTTCATGTCTTTCGAATCGATAAAAAAGAAATCAATTCCACCGCGGCAACCATAGCACTCTTCCGACTGTCCTTGATATTGACGAATCAGAGAAAGCAATGAGCTTCTTGGCGTGAACACTCGCAAACGGTCTCGAAATGTCGGTACGGTGTCCATAAGCGCTTGAAAGAGCAATGGCTTTTCCTCGGCACTGAACCGAATGAAATCATCCTCGGATGTTGCTGCGTACACGGCGTTTTGACCCGCTTCATCAGCATCAAGGCTCATAGGATAGCATGCATTGACAATGGTAAAGCCAAGCCCTTCGACAAATTCATAAAACCGAGCGAAAGCGTTGGTAAATTCCTGTCGAAAGCGGTCTGCATCAAGCGACCCATCCGGGCGGCGACATACGATTGGTTTCGGTCCCCCGGTTAATCGATTAATGCCCAGATTGGCTGAAGGATATAATCCATATTCACGAAAAATGGAGAGTCCACGTTCCAGGTTGCGGACAATGCCGCGTAATCCACGGTTTGTTTCGTGCGTCTCCGGATCTGCCGAATCAACACTGACCCAGAACGTATTGATCGACGTGGCGGCCAACTTTTCGGCAATGCCATGAATTTTCTTTTCAAAGTCGTCGGGATTTGATCCCCGAAAGAGAAATCCATTTGTTCCCGTGCGGATATATTGAATACCGACCTGAGCAGCATGGTTGATCAGGCTGACAATCTCATCCAGATAAAGCAATGGTTCTCCTCCGGTAAACGAGACTGCCTGAACATTTCGTTCGGCCATCGCATCAAGGAGACGTCGGACCTGATCGACATCCAATTTCGTTCGAGGAAAATCATTACTCACACGCATTGCGCATTGTGCACAACTCGCATTGCAGTGGTCCGTATATTGAACCACAACTTGTCCGGGGATTCTCCCTTTGGCCAAGGAAGCTAATGTTTTGGTAGAAAATACCGATCGGCGTGAATCCGATGAAGAAAAAAGTTGTGTAAGCATGCAGTGTTCATCCAGATAAGGTTTGACACAGGGCCGAATACGCACAGAGCGTCATCGGGACTGGCTCACGTTGTCCTGATGAATTTCCAAAAAATCAAGGTGAAAGACCAATTGTCATAGGAATGTCACACCACAAAGCCTTTTAACCAAAATGAAAACGGCAAGAAGAAAATTTCCTCTTGCCGTAGAATTCAGGGGTTAGCGTACTTTTCAATACGCGTTATTACTGCATGGCTTCCGGGAAAAGTTCTTCGGCCATTTCACGCAGTATGTATTTCTGGATTTTGCCACTTGCCGTCATGGGAAACGCGTCGACAAAGGCGATGTATTTTGGAATCTTAAAACGGGAAATTTGCCCTCGGCAGAAGTCTATAATATCTTCGGGAGCATATTCCACATTGGGTTTCAGAATAATAAACGCACCGACTTCTTCGCCGTACTTGCGACTCTTCACGCCTACGACTTGAACATCGGAAACCCCTTCCATCGTGTACAGGAATTCTTCCACTTCACGCGGATAGATGTTTTCTCCGCCACGGATGATCATATCTTTGAGGCGTCCCGTAATGGTGACATAACCATTTTCATCCATGACACCCAAATCGCCCGAGTGGAGCCAATTTTCACTGTCTATCGCCGTAGCCGTTGCTTCGGGGTTATTGTAATAGCCTTTCATGACATTGTATCCCCGACAGCACACCTCACCCTGTACTCCGGGAGCAACTTCTTGATTCGTTTCGGGGTCGACAATACGTACTTCGATTTCGGGCATGGCACGTCCCACGGTTTCCGTACGAAGTTTGATGTCGTCATCTGTTCGGCTTTGCGTCATAACGGGCGATGCTTCGGTCAATCCATAACAGATAGTAATATCCGTCATATTCATCTGATCAATGACCTGCTGCATAACCCGCACCGGACAAGGAGATCCGGCCATAATTCCCGTGCGCATGGTCGAGAAGTCGAACTTCGGAAACAACGCATGTTCAAGAATGGCAATGAACATGGTCGGTACCCCGTAGACGGCGGTACACCGTTCCCGCTCAATTGACGTCATGACCATGACCGGATCAAACGACTCAAGAATAACCAGGGTTGATCCGTGCGTAATTGCCGCCATAACTCCCAAAACACACCCAAAGCAGTGGAACAGAGGAACCGGGAGGCACAAACGATCTTTGTGCGTAAATTTCTGGTTTTCTCCAATCCAAAAACCGTTATTTCCCACATTGTAATGTGTCAGCATAACGCCCTTAGGAAAACCGGTCGTTCCCGAGGTGTACTGCATATTCACGACATCATGCGGTTTCAACGTTTTTTGCCGTTCCAGGTATTCTTCGTCTGATACCATCTCAGCAAGAGCAAGTACCTCCGGCATGGAGTACATGCCGCGGTGCTTCTCTTGTCCGAGAAAAAACGCACGTTTCAGGTGGGGATATCGCTCACTCTTGAAAAACTTTCGCGGCATATCGCGCAGTTCCGGAATAAGCTCATACACCGTCAAAACGTAGTCAGTATCGCGAAATCCATCAATAAGCATGAGATTTTCGGTTTCTGACTGCTTCAGAAGGTAGTCAAGTTCCGAGGTCTTATAGAAGGTGTTGACCGTCAGCAAGATGGCCCCAATTTTGGCCGTAGCGAATTGCAAGGCAACCCAATAGGGCACATTTGTTGCCCAAACGGCGACTTTCTCCCCTTTTTGGATACCAAGCGCCATCAATCCTTTGGCCATGCGATCGACCAACTGACCGAACTCACGATAGGTGAGACGAAAATCGCGATCCACGTATACCACGGCGTCGTTATCCGGATAGGCGGCCACGATTTCATCAAGAATTTGCCCCAGGGTGACTTCTCGAAGATTTGATCTGTCCATGATGTTCACCGTACGTCTTTAGGATGGGAAATACAGGACAGCATAAATGGAAGCCGGCCCCTCAGACGTTGCCCCGAGATAATGCGGGACAACAGAGTTGTAATACATCGAGTCTCCAGGGCCGAGCGTGTACACAGATTTCCCATACAGGAGCTCGACATGACCCGATTGCACCAGGATGAATTCTTCACCCTGGTGTGACGCTAAGGGTTTTTCTTTGGACGTTTCAGGCTCAATCTCAATGTAAAACGGCTCCATGTGACGATCGGTTTTCCCTTTTCCCAACGAGTAATAGCGCATACTCGTCGATGACGTGGCCGGATCTGCCATGGTCAACGATTCTTCCCGTTCAGACAGGCGAACGATGAGAGGATCCTGCGATACCGCATCATCCAAAAACGTACCAAGTCGGCAGCTTAACGCACGGGCAATTTTGAGCAGTGGGCCCAAAGCCGTGGACATGTTCTCCTCTTCAAGCGACCGCAGAAACTCGATTTCGAGTTCACACCGACTGGAAAGCTCTTCCAAAGTGATGTTTTTTTGTTCTCGGATACGTCGAATACGGTTGCCAATTTTGTCCGCGCTCATACCTACATCCTCACTTCAATACGGTTGGCGTTCGTTCCCGGGCGGCATGCCGGGACTTCACCCGAATCCGTACTCGGAGCCTACTGCCCCCCCTGGACGTAAGCTCCTTACTCCTGAGCACAAGGGAACAGGATCGGTTTCGGGGCCGATAACTGTTCCGTATGAAAGCGTGACTCGTCAAGTAAAAAACGTGCTATGGAATTTCCTTCAATAATCACCGCTTCGTCATCAAATGTCAGCCGCAGTGGCTTAGTATCTTCGTCGGATTCATCACATAAATTCAGAGCTTGTTGTGGAGAAAAAACTGACTGAGAGCCGGATGGCTCGGTCACGATCACTCGTGTTGACGGCGTCGATACTGTCGAAATTTGACCGGTCGCCGTGAATCCAAGTGAGTTGATGTCTCCGCTAATTCCTTCAGGGTCCGGATCAAATGCTTCTATGGGTCCAACCGGAGTATCAATCACAAAGGGACGAGCTGGCTCTATTGACCTCATCGCTCCGTCCGGATACAGCGCAAGTCCTATACGCATACCCATTTCACCAACAGGTGTCGGTACAGTCACGGTTTGTTCCGGCCAAAGCGTCAGTGAACGCAAATTTCCACCGGGATACAGTTGAATGGATATGCATTTTGTTGCCACCGTTCCCCATGGAGCCTTCACGGTATTGACGGGAGCCAACGCACACTCGTCACGCCACGACCAGAACCCGCTCAACCTTCCGTTAACAGGAAAAAGACGCCGAATGGAACCATCCGAATAAAAAGTCACAGCTTCAACCTCAAACTCTCCAACAGGCGACGCAATACGTGTTTTTGTTTCGAGGTTTATAAACTTGATCATTCCGTTGTCATGAAAAGACAGCGGTTCCACCTTGCGTCGCCGGGTGTCGTTTGTTTGGTACTGTGGGGTCAGAGAGCCCACCGGCGTTTGAACCTCCATTTTTCCGGTAGGCACGACAAAATTGACTCTGCCGTCAGGATGCGTGACAATATGGCTGAACATATCGGTCGTCGTCTGGGCCATAATTGTTTCAATAATGGTGGTTGTCATATTTTTGTTCACCTTTTTGAAGTATGTTATGTTCGGTTATGCCCTTTTTAGGGAGAGTTTGTCGGACTTTATGTAGATGAGAACTCCTGGCAATATTTATCACGCAAGAAAGATGCCTAAAAATGAGAAAAACCACCCAGGCAGACATTGAAATGTCTTTGACTTGGAGCTAATAGGTCTCCCATGACGGAAAAATCAATCCTGTTTGTCTCCCCTGCTCACTCCGTCACGTCGCTTTTTCCTTCCTTCAAAGAAGCCGGATTGGAGGCAGGTATTGCGGAAAACGTGGCAGGCGCCTTGGCCTTTGTAAAAAAATCACACCCAGTGATCGTCTTTACGCAGGCCCGAATCGGAGCATACTCTGCTAAGCAGCTTCTTGAAGAGGCCGAGGCTGATCCTACTTTTCCTCCTATCGTTGTTTTTTCAGAACGTGGTTCGGCAACGGAAGCTCAGCAATTTCTCGCTCTTGGAGCAAAAGATTACTGGCTTGCGCCGCTCACTTGGGAAAAAATCAAAGCAGTTATTCCTCTTTTTCCAAATTCTGAAGCTCCTGTTCCAGAAGAGCCTGTTGTTAAACCAACAACTGTGAAGGCAACGACTTCTCCAGGACACGTCGCTATTATTGGAAGTCACCCCGCTATACGGCGTGTATTACAACTGGCCAGGCAAGTCGCGAAATCCAAAGCAACGGTGTTGATTTCGGGAGAATCGGGAACAGGGAAGGAAATGTTCGCCAAGTACTTGCACGCGCACAGTGATAGATTGGGGAAACCGTTTATTGCTCTCAACTGCGCGGCCTTGCCTGAACACCTTCTTGAAAGCGAACTTTTCGGGCATGAAAGAGGAGCGTTTACCGGAGCTATAGCTCGGAAACTTGGAAAATTTGAACTCGCTCATACTGGCACAATTCTCCTTGATGAAATATCCGAGATGGATCTCGGACTTCAGGCGAAACTCTTACGCGTGTTGCAGGAAGGTGAGTTTGACCGCGTTGGTGGTGTCGAAACGGTCAAAGTCGATGTGCGCGTGTTGGCAACAACCAACCGGTTTCTCGATCAATATGTCGGGGAAGGAAAATTTCGTCAGGATCTTTTTTACCGACTGAATGTCATTCCTTTGAAGTTGCCACCGCTTCGTGATCGTGGAGAAGATATCGTCCACCTTGCCGCATATTTTGTAAATAATTATTGCGAAACGTACGAGATCAACACGCTTGAGTTTTCAGACGAAGCCCGTAGTTGGCTTATGGAATATGACTGGCCAGGCAATGTCCGGGAATTGCAGAATCTCATGGAACGTGCGGTGTTGTTAGCTGGAACTGGTCCAATTCAAAAAGCCCACTTCCTCTTGGATTCCGACTCTTGGCCCGAATTTGAAGAAGACGAGCCGGAATCCTCCGAAGATACAGCTGATCGTCTGCATCGTGATGCTGAAACATCACAGAACGCTGAGAATGCAGAGGGTGATAATGGCGAAAGTCCATCGGACGACTCTGCTCAGAACAGTCCCATCCTTGATGTCTTGCCGCTTGAAGTTATGGAGCGACACATGATTTTACGTGGTCTCAAACAAACTGCAGGAAATCGTACACAGGCCGCTCAACTTCTTGGTATTTCGGTTCGGACTTTACGCAATAAACTGAGTGAATACCGCAAACTCGGTGTTGATATTCCATAAGCGCATTGTTGTCGTTTCGGCTCAAGCGATGCCTTTTTCTTTGAAGAAGTTGGCGTATTGTTGATCGACTCCTTTAACATGACTTAAATACCAATTACGAAGAAACTGAACGAGTTCCATCGATAGAAGGGTGCGTCCTTGTTCGAATTCCATTTCAAAATCAAGAATTTTTTCAATGAATTTGTTGTGTTGAGTACGGTGGCTGGACAAACCCGAGAATCTATTTTTTTCCATTAATCGTTCTTCTGTCGAAAAATGCATCTTGACGTATTTTTTGAGTCCAACAAAGGTTTTCGCCAGTTGCTCTTTACTTTTCCCCGACCGCATGCCCTCATGGAGTTGATTAATCATATTCAACAGCGTCTTATGTTGCTCATCGATTTCATGAACACCGACACTCAATTCCGGATCCCAGGAAATGAAGGGCATTTCTTTCTCCTTCGTTCAAAGTGTGCTCGATATATTTTACTGCTCACAAAAGAACTCTATACTTACAAGTCGTTACTTATTATAGGCCTGCCGTCAAGTTCGTTTTATGGTTTGACCATCTTTTCCTTTGCTCGTGTGGACAGGGTGAAACAGAAACGCTACAACCCGATGCGCGCGCGAGCAGGAAAAACAACTTTAACACACTGAATTTTAAAAAAATTTGGAATATCTATGGCCCAGGGAAACACATATAATATTCTCATGTACTCCCATGATACCTACGGCTTGGGCCATATTCGTCGAACCATGGCGATTGCCTCACAGCTTCGGCGCAAAGGGGTGAACATCCTCATATTAACGGGTTCTCCACTTGTCGGCCGATTCAATGTTCCTGAAGGCGTCGACTTCGTCCGTATTCCAGGCATGATTAAAAAGACAAATGAAGAATATCTTCCTCTCTCCATTAAAATCAATGCCAAACATGCTTTGAATATCAGGCGTAATATTATTATTGCGACGGCAAAAGCCTTCAATCCTCACCTCTTCATCGTTGATAAGGCACCAATGGGCCTCAAGCGCGAAGTTATTCCCACGCTCAAATGGTTGAAACGCTGTCAACCACAGACGAAGACCATTCTTGGGCTCCGTGACATTATGGACGATGCTCAGTCGACTATTGACGATTGGGAAGATAAAGGGATCTACAACGTTCTCGACTCCTTTTACTCGGAAATTTGGGTCTATGGAGAGCAACACCTCTACGACTCCATTCGCGAATATAAGATCCCTGACCATATTGCTCGTAAAATGGTTTTTACAGGATATATTCCTCGCACTGTGCCCAAAGGGGGCAACGTTGCAGCGGTGCGACAGGAAGAACACTTTTGCAAGAAAGAAAAAGTGGTGCTTGTTACGACGGGTGGTGGCGGTGATGGGTTCCCTGTGATGGACGCCTACCTCCAAATGCTCGAGAGCAACCCGAGCCCTGGTTTTCGCTCCATCCTGGTTTCAGGACCATTTATGCCACGCATCGAACGGGAAAATATTGCGTCCCGTGCAAAAGCCGTCGGGGCGCGCTTTCATCATTTTTTTCGTCGTATGGAAATTCTCATGGGTCTCGCCGATGTTATTGTCAGTATGGGCGGATATAATACCACCTGTGAAATCCTCTTCCAGCGCAAACCATCTTTAGTGATACCCCGTGAAACACCACGATTAGAACAACGCATCCGCGCCGAAGTGCTCGGACAGCATGGTTTGCTTGATTTTATTCCATGGCAAGACCTGGAACCGGGACGGCTGAAAGCAGCGGTCGATAAACTCCTTTTCAACCCCAAACCTTATGCCGATGCACTTTCGTCCTTTCAATTTCGAGGACTTGATATCATATGCGACCGCATCGAAGCATTTCGCAAAGGCGGACAATGAAAACAGTGCAGCCTGTTCTCGGAATGGTTCTCAAAGGCTATCCTCGTATTTCGGAAACATTTATTTCCAATGAGATTTACTTGCTGGAAAAAGCCGGCATACGTATTCATATCATTTCAATGCGCGAGCCTCGCGAGAACTTCACCCATAGAAGTGTTCAACGCATCAAGGCGGACATCACCTACTTGCCCGATCGCATTCTTCCTCATCTTCATCGCCTGGCAGTACACAACCTCTGCTTGCTCTGCATAACTCCTCGTCGTTATGTCAAAACAGCCGGCTTCATGGTGAAACAATGGCTGAAAACACGACGATCAGCGACGCTCAAACATTTTTTGCAAGCTGGATATTTCGTGAACAAACTCCGCACGGTCGGCATAACCCATCTTCACGCCCATTTTGCGCATTCACCAACCTCTGTGGCGCTTTTTGGATCACGACTTGCCAACATTCCTTTCAGTTTTACTGGACATGCCAAAGATGTGTACACACAAGATCCGGAAAAGCTCGCTCGGAAAATTGATCTGGCTCAATTTGTGGTGACATGTACTGGTGCCAACAAAACCTATCTCGAATCCATTGCCTCCAATCACCATAATATCAATGTGGTCCATCATGGTATTGATTTGCATCTTTTTACCCCGCAGCATGACAAAACTCAGCCGCATAGCCCGGCACGAATTATTTCCGTCGCTCGGCTTACGGCAAAAAAAGGACTAGCTACTGTTTTCGAGGCTCTGGGGAAGCTTCATAAAGGTGGTCTTGATTTTCGATATACCATTATCGGCACCGGAGAAGACCGGGAAATGCTCGAAACACTGGCCACACGCTTGGGAATTCAAGACATGATTGACTGGCGTGGTGTGCGTCCTCATGAAGATGTCGTGACCGCCTTAGATGAATCCGATGTGTTTGTTCTGGGTTGTCAGGTACTCGAAAATGGCGATCGAGACGGCATCCCCAATGTTTTGGTGGAAAGTATGGCCATGGGATTGCCTGTTGTCGCAACACGAGTTTCGGCTATTCCGGAGCTTGTTGAAGACGAAGTGAGCGGCCTCCTCGTCTCGCAACGCGACCCTGATGCTTTGGCACATGCCCTCCAACGCCTGCTGACCGACATCCCATTGCGAAAAAGAATTATTGAAAATGCAAAGCAAAATGTCAGTGTGCATTTTGACAACACACGTCTTATTGCCGGTCTTGTCTCTATTTTTGCCAAGAACACTCAACTTGTGCCGCTAAAAGAAGGCGAGACGGAATAACACCATGCGTGTTGCCTTTTATGCCCCCTTCAAACCTTTGGACCACCCGCTTCCGTCTGGGGATCTCATTATTGCACGGGGACTTGTAGATCATCTCCGGGAGCATGGCCATTGTGTTTCCGTGGTGAGCCAGCTGCGTGCACGAAATATTGTATGCAAACCATGGCTTTGGCCGCGTATCCCGGTGGAAATATTCAAAGCCCAAAAGCTAGCAAAGGCCGCACACGCCGACATTTGGATGACGTATCATACCTACTACAAGTCCCCTGATGTCATTGGTCCACTGGCCAGTTGGATGGCGGGAGTTCCCTATATAATCTTTCAAGGAATGTATTCGACCAAACGTGCAAAACGTTGGAAAACGTGGTTCGGATATCAACTCAATCGATTCGCACTCCTCCACGCCTTTCATGTCTTTACGAATAAACATCGGGATTATGAGAACCTTATACGTCTCCTCCCCGAAGATCGTGTCACATACATTCGACCTGGCATTATCCCCGACCAATTTCGTTTCGATGAACAATCCAGATCCCGACTTCGAAAACAGTGGGGCGTGGGAAACTGTCCTGTCATCATGGCCGCCGCCATGTTTCGGAAGGATGTCAAAACGCAAGGCCTCCGATATGTCATTGCCCGATTGGGTGAACTCGCCCAGTCCGGATATGATTTTCAGCTTATCATTGCCGGTGATGGCGTAACGCGTAATGAACTCGAACTCCTTGCAGCCAAACACCTCCCCGGCAAAGCCCATTTTCTTGGATTAATTCCCCGTAACGAACTGTCTGCATATTACAGTGCGGCAGATCTCTTTGTCTTTCCCGGCATCAACGAGTCTCTCGGTATGGTGTATCTTGAAGCACAAGCCTCCGGTCTCCCTGTTGTCGCATTTGATAACGATGGCCTCCCCGAAGTCGTCATCAACAAACAGACCGGCTTTCTCACAGAGCCATTCGCAGATCATGATTTTCGCCATGCTATCGCCGCGTTATTGGATAATAGGCGCCTTCGTCTCGAAATGGGGGAAAATGCAGAACACTATGTTCGCACGGAACATGATTTGACGAAGAATTATCAACGATTGGAAACAATGCTTGCCGCTATTGACGATACGATGATTCAGACACGCTTCAACAAACGGGATGCGCAACTTGAAACGCCATCATCCGATTGTGTGGCCCAACCTTCCCATGACGAAAGCCAATACGGACGTCGTCGCAAGGCCTTACGCGATGACCAGGAATAACATTGCTTTTCTCTTCGTAACGCTATGATACCTTTCACGAACGACAAGGTGGATGTCTCATTTTTTTTGGTGCGTCATGCTCACACCCAATGGAATGCTCTCAAACGACTACAAGGGCAGCATGATACACCTTTAACGCAGGAAGGCAGGCAACAGGCCATAGCAATGGGGCACGCCCTGGCACGGCTTCACCTTGATGCCATCTTAGCAAGCCCTCTTGGAAGGGCCGAAGCAACAGCACATCTTCTCAATACCGAACTCAATCTCCCCCTTCGCTTTGAACCACGCCTGGTCGAACAAGATTTTGGGGAATGGACGGGGGCAACCATTGCCGCACTCCGTGATGATCCCACTTCGGGGCTTCACGACGAAGAAGCGAAGGGATTTGATTTTTGCCCTCCTCAAGGCGAATCTCGCCGACAGGTTGCCGACAGGGCCGAAAAGTCACTCCTTGAATACGATGCCCAAATGGGGAAACGCGTTCTTGTCGTAACCCATGAAAGTGTCATCAAAAGCCTGATCAATCGCCTTCTTGGTTTAGCGTTTCTTCCAGGTCAATCAGCCAAGCTAAATAAAGGCTGTCTTCATATACTGAAGCGTACCCATGGAACACTTCAACCATGCACACTCAATGAAAAAATTGAGGAAGACGTTCACCAATGAAAATCGTCCATTACTGCCAACATGTTCTTGGTTTGGGGCACTTCATGCGAAGCTTGGCTGTTGCCGAAGCGTTATCTGGACATGATGTAATTTTTGTTACCGGTGGACCGGATGTGGGATATTCCTTTCCGCCTCACGTTCGTCAAGTCCGCTTGCCTGCCCTTGAAATGGATGAAGAGTTCAAAACCCTCCGTGCAAGCGATTCGGATACGGATTCTTCCTTCTCCATTGAAGCGTTGCAAGATGAGCGCAAGCGCCTTTTATGGAACGTCTTTGAATCGGAACGCCCCGATGTGTTTCTTGTTGAGCTCTACCCATTTGGCCGAAAGCGTTTTGAATTTGAATTGCTTCCCGTTCTTGAAGCCATTCGTGAAGATCGATTCGGCCCATGCGTCGCCATTTCAAGTCTGCGTGATATTCTTGTGGAAAAAACTGATCAGGCTAAGTTCGAACGCCGCGTTATTGACCGACTTGGTCGTTACTTCGACGCACTTGTTGTTCATTCCGATGATCGTGTCTTTTCGCTGAGGCAAACATTTTCTCGATGTAATGATATTCCTATTCCCGTTGTCTCGTCTGGTTTCGTCGCCAAAGAGGCTGACCCCACATCGCGTAACCGCATCCGCACGGCTCTTGGTTTGGGGGAGCACGATGGGCTTGTTGTCGCCAGTGCTGGCGGTGGCAAAGTGGGAGGCCCGCTTATGTCGGCCGTTGTCGATGCCTTCCTTGACCCTTCCTTCGATCCATCGGTCTCTCTCCACATCTTTACCGGTCCGTTTCTTGATGATTCCCACTATGACGCACTCACCCATCGCGTTCATGGTCATAAACGTATACATATTGAACGTTTCACGGATGATTTTCTTGGATACCTCTGTGCGGCTGATGTATGTGTGAGTATGGCTGGGTATAATACCATGATGAATATTCTGTCTGCTCGGGTACCTGCTGTTGTCTGGCCTTTTGACCAAAATCGCGAACAACGATTTCGTGCCGAGCGTTTCGCAACGATGTGGCCTTTGACTGTTCTTCCCAAGGGGGAGCTTAATGCGCGCACTTTGGCGCAAGCCATCGGCACACGACTCAATGATTCTCGTCCAGATCCAACCAGTATCAACCTCGACGGGGCCAAACAAACGGCACAATATATTGTTGAATCGACGGCTGAACTCATACGGAGGCGTGTATGAGCGTTTCTCACCCGGTTATGGCTCTATGGAATGCTCCTCCAGCCAATTTTGTCACGCGGTTAGGCCAGACCATTGATGTTGGTTTAAGCCAAGCCAAGGAAGCGGGACGAGAAATCAATATTTTTTTCAGAGATGATGATGTCTCGACCCCCAAAGATGGGTTCGCTCGATTGGCTAGTATATTTCTTCGACACCATGTTCCTTTGTGCGCTGCTGTCGTTCCAGCATGGTTAGATGAATCGAGTGGAATCGAACTCAAAGCACTCTTTGCCGATAGTCCTGAACTCTGTTTTTGGCATCAACATGGCTGGCGCCATGTCAACCATCAACAGGCTGGAAAGAAAAGTGAATTTGGCAGTGATCGCTCTCTTGCCGCCAAATCTGCGGACATCATGAAAGGGCAGGAAATAATACAACGTGTTTTTGGGGAACGTGCCGGACTTTTCTTTACCCCGCCATGGAATCGCGTGGACGAAGAGACGCTTGAGACTCTCTCGGACCATGGCTACTGTGCCGTTTCGCGGAGTCAGAATGCAAAGCCACTGCCCCCTTTGTCACTTCCGGACGTTCCGGTAAATGTCGACCTCCATACACGGAAAACTCCCAATGCCAAAGATGCTGCAATCGAAATTCTTCATGAAATCGAGACAGGTCTTGCATCTGGGTACCTTGGCATAATGCTTCACCACCACCGCATGAATAGTGTTGCTTTTGATTTTCTCGATGCGATACTTGATCAACTGACATCACGACATTCGCTCTGTTTTGTTACATTGGCGGATATAATTCTCGCCTGAGAGCTTCTTTTTTTGATGTTGATGAAGCAGGGGGCCTTTTTTATGGCAAAATGAATCGAAGTCAGGTACTGAAGTTAAAGAAGAAAATTGTACTGTCAGAGATTCCCCCCTTGAACTCCAACAGTGAAATGCACAATGCCTTTACAAAAAGCCTACACCGTTGATGAAGAAAAAGAACAAAGTGTTTATTTCGGCATTACTCCTGGAACCCCTGTTTTGGTTGAACTCAAGGGGCTAGGTGGACGTTTCAAAACGTATTTTGTTGGCCTTGTTCCGAACAAAAGTTTCATTACGCGCATGCCAATGGCGATAGACGTGCGGGAACACATTTACCCTGATAAAAATGTTATGGTTCGTTTTTTGTCCGAGGGTGTCATTTACAGTTTCAAAGCATCAATTGATGGCTCCATCATGCGACCTGTTCCATTATTGTTTGTCAGCTATCCCGATAAAATCGAAGTCGTAAACTTACGGAAAAGTCAACGAGTTGACTGTTTTCTTCCGGTAATAGCCCACCTTGATGAACTCCGCTATGAAGGAATGATTACGAATATTTCGACAAGTGGTTGTCTGATGAGTTTTGCAAAAGAAGATGCAAAAATGGTCGATCTCGTCAAAGAAGGCTCGACGTTTCAAAGTGAATTCTTCTTTTTTGACAAGTCCGACACATTACATGTGGATTCAAAAGTGAAAAGTATCAAACACGGAGAAATTCCGTCATTGGGCATTGAGTTCATCAGTTTAAAACAAGAATTGAAGCAACATCTCGAAAAATACGTTGAAACCATCCGACAATATCTTGGGTACTCCTGAGTTTTTTTCTCTTTCTCACTCCTTCATCTCAAAATAACCAATCCAAACCAAACGACCTCAAAGTCCTGCCTCCATCATACAGTAGTTTTTACTAAAACTTCATGCTTTTCATAAAGAAAAGCCGCGACGAGTGCACGTCGCGGCATCAATTGAAAAAAGCTGTTTTTTGAATCTACCATGCGTTGTCGGTATGGCCTCACACAGCACGCTTTTTTAATGATCGGGCTATCCAGAAAGGGCTCGACGGGTCCAGTCAACAATTTGCTGGGCGTTCATCGCACCGGAAATACGGCTCACTTCACGCCCTTGCCGAAACAGGGCCATTGTCGGGATACTTTGTATTTGAAATCGAGCTCCCAACGCAGATTCGGCCTGTGTATCGACTTTTACAAGCAGGACGTCCGGCTCTAAAATCGAAGCCGCTTCTTCAAAGGCAGGTGCCATCATACGACACGGTCCACACCACGGAGCCCAGAAATCAACGAGAAAAGGCACCTCAGAACTCGTCAAAAAACGTTCAAAGTGTGCAGCATCCACGGGAATAGGCTTCCGAGAAAACAGGAGGCTTCCGCATTTTCCGCACACGGCCTGTTTCAATCTGTCGGCATCAACTTTATTTTTGACATTGCAATGAGGACAGACAACGACTTTGCTGCTCATCTCGCCTCCCGTGCTCTGTCTATTAGGACAGGTTCAAATACCGAGTAATGACATCCTGCAAGTAAAACACGGACCCTTTGCTGCTGACAAGCTGGGGATCAATGTACTCAACAAGCTCAATATTGGCCTGAGTTCGTTCAAGCATGTCTCCATCATAGCTGATGGAGGAAATGAGGCGTTCATTATCGAAATATTCCAGTTCATCGACATAAACTGTCAATTTCTTTGGATCAAAAGGACCAGTTGCATCGCTCAGTTGGTAGACAATGTTCCCTTTTTTCCTGGCTCCGGCAACAAGAATGAGGTCGTGTTCATTCATCTCAACAAAATCAAGATCAAACGCATCGGAATCCGACACAATTTGCTTCTTGTCGACAACGGCTTTGTCCGCTCCATCCACCCCGGCTTTCGCTATGTATGAAGATGCCAAGGGACTCGTATACGAGGCGACGGAAGTATTTTCCTGCCATGTCGTCCAGGGAAAAGACAATAACTCACCGACTTCGGCTGCCCGGGCATCTTGATTGTAAAGCAACCTGGAGACACAGTGTTTGACCATGTCGACTTCCCGGGATTTGCACAAATCAATGAGCTTGAGAAGAAAATTGCGCGGAATAACGCCGACAGCAAGTTCGACGCAGGGTCCGGTCATAACAATTTCAAGCTCCATTCCATATCTCCTTTATCTCTCCCGGCAATACCGGGCCATGTCGAGGGAAGCTCCCCATTCGCATCGTCTTACGGCAAAAGATGCAATTTCGCTGGGGAAGTGTTTTAAAAATAGGACAAGTCTTTTATTGCTGCAAGCAGTTGACAGGGGTTTTCAGGCTGTATTCAATATCGAACCACGCGCACTTGGTTGGATGCGACCAGACTCTCCAATTTGCGACGCAACCAGCGTTTGAACATGCCCCGTGTAGAGGGAATGAGCAAGAGCAATCCGATAATATCGGTCAAAAAACCCGGCGTCAGCAGAACCACGCCGGCAACAAAAATAATCACGGCATCAAGGATTTCTTCCGCTGGCATGACCCCTCTGTCTGTACAGCTACGAACCTTTTGCAGAGTACGTAACCCTTCCATTCGGGCCAGCCATGCTCCCGTAAAACCACTGGCAAGAACGAGAAGAACCGTCCAGGCCGGTCCAATGAAAGAACCGACTTTGACAAGCAGATAGATTTCCACAACGGGTATCAACGTAAACGCCAAAAAGAGTTTCCATAACATAGCATCATCTCACGAGGTTACGCGCGTTACACTCCTTGCCCACAACCAATGCGAGATATTGGGCCTATCATTCACGCGTGCATCGGTCGATATTTTTTTTACGATTTTTTCTCTTCAAAAGCCCCAAATAACAATTATGCAGAACGTACTCAACGGGGCAGTTTGTCACCCAAGCAAACGCTTTCGTTTTCTCTTGTTTTTACTCTCTCCGCTTGAGGAAAAATCGTAATTTTTTTTTCAATACCAAATTATCAAGCCTTTCGCCGAGAGCTTTCAATGATATATTTGAAAACGATGTACCAAAGAATTGGTCTTTTCTCTTACTCATACTGACGAAATATATTTTTAAAGTCATGTATATGGAAGTACGTGTAAGAACACAACAACTCGACAAATTTGAAGTCATTCAAACTTGATTGTAAAAAAATTATCCAACACTCTTGATACACAAAGTATATTCACGCTAACATGCTAATATTATCGATATTTTTCAGAGAAAATAGTGACGACCAACAATACTCACAAAATATACTGCTTTATTCAGATAATTGTAAATACAATAAACGACAATCTCCTCATCCGTCCTCTTGTGTGGAAATCAATCTTGTCTTTCTTATCGCGGAATTGTTTTCTTTCTGCGTAGAAACTTTCGTTTGTTGTGTGTGTCTGCACACCAATTACTCGAATATTCAACTGCATACACCATCTCTTCATGCACTTTTGTCGTATGTGACGTACCGTGTACTTTGCTTACTCTCTAGAATTACTTTTTTACAAAAAGAAGAAAAGCGATACGCTGCATAATTATAGATACGATTCAAATGATTATTTTTTATTATTCTGGACAATTGACAACAACGGTGGAACTCCAATTGAACTTCGACCATCTCCCACAAGGTTGTACTGCTCTCTGGACGTCATAAGGATATTCAGATAAAGAAATCCAACTTTCCAAGGACTCGATATCAATGTTTGCCATGGATTGATATCGAGAGGGACGATCCAACAGCCGCGGATATACCGCGCATTGCAAGCGGAGGAATGGATGACCAGTCTGGAAAAGCCCCAAAAAGAGATTGCACCACGTCTTCGGGGCCTTCGTGAAGCCGTGGGGTTGACGGTTGAAGAGTTGGCGGAAAAAATCGGCATATCCGCCGTGGACGCTGCTCAATATGAAACAGGCGAAGTAGAGATCCCGGTCAGCTATCTTTTTGCTGTCGCCTCATTATGCCAAGTTGATCTTACTGTGCTTTTATCCGGAGGAGAGGCCCACCTCCATGAATACAGTCTGGTCAAAGCAGGACAAGGACTCAGTGTTGATCGTCGTAAGTCCTATGATTACAAAAGTTTGGCTTACCGTTTTTCCGGCAAACGAATGGAACCATTTCAGGTCACCGTTCCACCACGCTCAGAAGACCAACTCTCTTTTACGAGCCACCCTGGACAGGAATTTATCTACGTTCTTGAAGGCCGACTTGAAATTCGGCTTGGTTCCAAAATTCTTGAACTTATTCCAGGGGATAGTCTCTATTTCTCGTCACGCACTCCCCATGCGTTACGTGGGCTTGACAATGCTCCTGCTCAATTCCTCGACGTCATCAATTAACATAACGTCTTTCCTCAATCTGTTTGCACCGCATCGGTCACACACCGACCTGCCGACTTGGATGCTCGCACTGAGGCTGATTTGACGTAAGCCATTTTTTACTGCGAATGCTCTCTGCTAAGGATGCCGCCAATGAAAAAACAATCGTTTGGGAGTTATGAGGAGTTTTTGGCCAAGTTCAGGCTGGAGGTTCCAGAAAACTACAATTTCGCGTATGACGTCATTGACGAAAACGCCAGACAAGACCCAACACGGCTCGCCATGATCCACATTGACGATGCCGGCACTCGTCGTGACTATACTTTTGCCGATCTTGCGACCCAGTCCAGCCGCCTTGCAAATGCTCTGACGGAAGCTGGCATTGGGAAAGGCGACAAGGTCATGCTGATCCTGCTGCGACGCGTCGAATTTTGGGTTAGCATGCTTGCCTTGTCCAAAATTGGAGCACTTGCAGTTCCGTCTCCGGCTCTTCTGACACAAAAAGACATCGAATATCGCGTCAATTTCGCCAAGATAAAAGCCATTCTCTGTGAAGATAGTGTGGCCGACCGCGTTGATGCAGCTCAAAAGGCATGTCCAAGCCTTAAAGTACTTGTTTCAGCAGGAGAAACTGAGCCACATCCTGGGTGGCATGATTTTGACGCTTTCTGCGCAGGGAAAAATGATATCTATGTCCCTACGGGGGAACGTCCTGGTGGCGAAGATCCATTACTCATTTTCTTTTCATCAGGCACGACCGGACAGCCTAAAATGGTCGAGCAACTCCATTCCTACTCTTTGGCCCATTACATTACGGGCGTCTACTGGCATGACTTGGAACCAGGAGACGTTCACCTGACATTGGCCGACACTGGATGGGGAAAAGCTGTTTGGGGAAAATATTTTGGGCAATGGATGGCTGGCGCCACTGTATTTGTCTGGGATTTTCGAGGAAAATTCGAACCTTCCGCCCTCCTCGACGTTATTAGCCGTCATGGCGTCACCACTTTTTGTGCCCCGCCCACGGTATACCGTTTTCTCATTCGAGAAGACCTGAGCGCGTACGATCTGTCCAAATTGCGACATTGCACGACGGCAGGGGAATTGCTCAACGACTCGGTGTTTATTTCATGGAAAGAATCAACCGGGTTGCCTATCTATGAGGGATATGGACAAACGGAAACTACACTTCTTCTGGCCACGTATCCGTTCATGACACCCAAGCCCGGTTCTATCGGACGCCCGACACCGGGATGGGATATTGTCTTGCTGGATGCCGACGGAAATGTTTGCCCTCCAGGGGAAGAGGGAGAAATTTCAGTCAGCCTCAAAAAGGGATATCCCGCAGGTTTATTTAACGGTTACCTTGAAGAACCA
Organism: Desulfovibrio inopinatus DSM 10711; assembly: GCF_000429305.1. Classification (NCBI taxonomy): domain Bacteria; kingdom Pseudomonadati; phylum Thermodesulfobacteriota; class Desulfovibrionia; order Desulfovibrionales; family Desulfovibrionaceae; genus Desulfovibrio; species Desulfovibrio inopinatus. The sequence goes on along the minus strand of NZ_KE386879.1, from coordinate 60,135 downwards.
GAACGTACCGCACTGGTTTTAGACGAAAATTATTACCGTACCGGTGATAAAGCCTGGATGGACGAGGATGGATATTATTGGTTCTTGGGCAGGGTCGACGATCTTATTAAAAGTTCCGGCTACAGAATTGGACCGTTTGAAGTGGAGAGCGCGCTCATCACTCACCCGGCCATTGTAGAAGCCGCTGTCACCGGTGTTCCCGATCCGATCCGTGGCCAAGCAGTCAAGGCGACTGTGGTCTTAGCGCCTGGATTCGAAGCGAACGATGAATTGACAAAACAACTGCAGGACCATGTCAAACAGGTGACAGCACCGTACAAATATCCGCGTTTTATTGACTATGTTTCCGAGTTGCCAAAGACTATAAGTGGCAAAATCAAACGTGCTGAAATTCGAGCCCGTGACGAAGGGAACAACTAACGGCCCCAATGCTTTCAGTCTTGGTATCGCGTCTCATTCTACAATGAGACGCGATGCTTACGAGAGATGGGCATTTGGGCAGGAGAAACCCGGACAAGTACAGGAGTACTTTTCGAAAAATACAGCCCAACCTGTTCTTCCGGATATATTCGCAAAACTCGTTTTCTCAACCCGATTTGATATGTCATCCACTTGAAAAGACGTGAAAAAATCATTGTCGACTCCTAGAATGCGAAACCTGTCCGGTTCCGATCAAGGCCTAAGGCCGTTTCCTTCATGCATTTGAGAGAATGTGTTTGTAGATCACGGTTTCATACATTGCACTCAGGCGTCGCGCCCGATGCCTGGCGAAACCAAAATCCATCAAACGACAGTACATGTGCATGGGGTTAAGACAATGTTGCAAATAATTACGCAGGCGAATCATGGCCGTCTCCTTGGCTGGAGGTCGCTTCCTTGCGATTCATGATGCAAAATTTACGCCTAAAAGAGTCTCATTTACATCACTCCTCCTGACGCCGCGCGCTTCCTTGCCGGCGCCCTATGCTTGTCTTATCGGCCGAATGAAAAAAAAGAATAGAGCCGAGAAAAGCGGAAAGATATTCCGGCTTCAGGATATGAATGTCTGCTTGTCTTGGACTATGCAGTATACAGAACCCGTTCCGTTGTCTGACGGAGTCGGCGGCTCAAAATTTTGGATATATTGAGTAATATCTTGAAGCCCAATTTCAGGTTAGCTTTACAGACATCTTGAAATGCTTGACGGGAGATGACGAGCAAGGCGGTTTCTGCCTTGGCTTTTGCCGATGCGGAACGTTTTTCTCGATCGATAAGCGACATTTCCCCAAAAAACATCCCTTTTTCCAGCGTCGTGATGACCTTTTTCCGATGGTAAATATTCTTTTTGAATATCTCGACTTGGCCTTTGATGATAAGAGCCATATAATCGTTATCTTCCCCATCGTGAAAAATATATTCCCCGTCTTCATATAGGACGATTTCAGCAAATTCGACGAGCACAGTAATTTCATCGTCAGAGAAATCCTTTCCCCACGGTGTTTTCCGCAGCATCGTCGAGACGTTGTATTTTTCTTTTTCTATCGCTTTCATAGAATCAAATCGGTCATGTGCTTGATTGTCCGTCACATCATCCACACCCGGCACGCTATCATACACAGCAGGAGATGTCGTGTTGGTATCAACTCGTGGACGTATTTCTGAAATACCAGGAACAACATGCAAAACTGCATCTTGTAAACGACGAAATAATGGCAACACCTGTCCGCAATGACGTTTCGAATGTCCGTGCTGAGTATTCATATAGAATCTCTCTTTGTTTCGGTAAAGACTTTTTCAACGAATCCAAGCCTCCAAGTGTTTTTTGCAAAAAAAAAGCCGAAAGTTACACTTTCGACTTTTTATTGTATTTTAAATAGTTATGTTTTTCATTCTAAAACTTGTAGATCAAACCTAAGCCGACATACCAAGGATCGTTGATATTTCCGGTAAAATTACGGGTTGAATTCCACACACTGGCCTTGGCTCCGGTCAGCTTTGCCCATCCCAATTCCAAAACCCACGTGAGATTGTCATTCATGGCGTATGTGTTAATCGCATTGATTCCGTAGAGCCATTCCGAAGTTGTTAAATCTTTCCCCAAAGCAACGTATTCACCATTTCCGCCACTCACGGCCACGGCCTGACGAATCCCTTTATCGGAGTTCGTCCCATTGGCCATAGCTAATGTCAGGGTATGCTTCAATTTCGGCACAAAAGAAATGTCTTTGAAGGAGAAAGCCAACCCCCAGCTTCCAATGGGATTGGATCCCAGATTGTTGTCGGTAAGAGGCTGTGTATTATCATAAAAAATCGTTCCCCCAGGCCCCCACTTCGTACTGGTTGCGGGAAGTCGTTCACTCCCATTGGTAATGCTGTCGTCTTCCCCGGTTCCCCACCATGCAGCAAGCTGAGGAGTTACCCATTCCAATCCGGTATATTCGACGGCCGTATCAGCAAACCACCCTTGCCGACGGTTACGCTCTGCATCGGCAAACGCGCCCTGCCCATACATAACATCCCCATAAAACCGGATAGGATCAAGAACAGATATTTCGAATGCCGCACCAGCCCAAAAAAAGAAATTTTGATTTTCCTGATAGCCAGAAGGTGTCAAATAAGAACCCGCAGTCAGTAATCCTTTTTGGTACTGTGAGCTGGGAGCAACTGCTTTGCCATACACGCCGGCCATGGCCCATGGAGTAATTTTAGCACCTGTCGGTGTAATGGGTATCGTCAAAAAATAGAAATCAAATTCATCATCAACTTCTGTTGTCGTTGAATCAAACATCCCATTGGAATCAAAGGGACGCCCAAAACCGAATCGTACATTGACAAGATCATCAACGATCGGTGCTTCTACCACAAGAGAAGCAATGGAACTGCTTTGATTGTCCGTGTTGATTACCGGGTTTTGGTAGAATACGGAGGAGATTGGTAAACTGAACGGTTGCATACCAACCGTAAAGGCTATGTCTGTATCCGGCCAGGTGAAATGAAGATAGGCTTGATATACTTGTACGGCGGTCGTCGAATTATCCGCGGTAAAAGTCCCATTTCCCCAATCGGTATTGTTTGGAAGGCGCAATCCAAACCGAAATTTCAAGTGCTCGTTCGCAATAAAATCCATACGTAAACGGGAACGTTGCCAGATATTCAAAGCATCGTATGTCCTTGTGCCTGCATCATTCCAGCCTGTAAAATTTTTATTGGACCACAAAACCGGAGCAATACGAAAGTCACCGACCATACGAATCTCTGTTGCCAGCGCAGTTGTCCCGACACAGAGAAAAAGGATTGCCAAAGCAATCCCACGATGAAGCGCCTGCATAAAATTACCACCTTTCCATTTGGTTACGCAGCCAGCCGGACCGCACAAAACACCGCCTTTCTCATCATGATATCGTCATCCAGAAGGCATCGTGCGCCAAGATCGTTAAGATTCTGATACTATGATGTGGAGCTATAGGGTGATCCCTGATGCCTGCACAACCTGACTCAAAACATGTTCAGCATCGAATAGTTGTTCTGCAAGACGTCTCGACGCCAGCTTTAATCCATGGGGATCGTCAATCACGCTGGCAAGCGCTGTGTGCATTTCGTCAGTATTGTTAAACCCGAATACGCCCTGCCCTTTCGGTATATATCGAAAGAAACCTGTATCTTCGACAATGATCGGCCTCCCACTGGCCAGATATGTTGCCGAACGATCAGAAAACCATCCGCTTTTTAAACGAACATTTTGTTCCTTGGCCATTGTAAATTCAGCCTTAGACTCCTGAATGTACCGCCTGTAGGCAAAGGGATCTCTGGAAATACGGTTGGCGTCACGAACGCACCACCCATGTTGAGCAAATCGATCACTATCGTTTGTTATTCCAGAAAACGTCAAATCAAAGCGCTCATTGGGGTACGATGCAGGGAGATCAATAATTTTTTCAAATCGAAGTGACTTGCGCCAGGAATAGACTTCTCCATTCAATTCAACATCACGCCCCTTGCTGTCCCAGGAACCGATCGTAGTCAAACCATCCCCAGATCCTGTTTGCATCGGCCAAAGATCAAGCGCCACAGGAGGTAACAAAGGTTTCCAATCAAAAGATCCCATGGGCACAGGTGTGGGGAAAAAGGGATCGGCTAAATTATAGCCGTAGGTAAAGTGAACGTCGTGTGCTTCGTAATATTTCCGCATTTTGGGAAAGTCACGAATTGAAATTTGTGTAAAAACCGGATCGGTATCGATAATGACTTTCGTTTTTGGACCGGCATACTCTTCCTCAAGCGGCAACAGTCCTGAAACGTTTATAAGCAGTTCTGCTTCATCCATAAAACTCTTTAATTCACGTAACGTCGCGCCATAAGAGGTGTCTTCAAAACGACTTCGATAGACGAACGTTCCATCAAAGCCGCATCGTGCAAAGAGGTCGTTCATAATCTGCCGCCCCACACTGGAGTCAACACCGTATGTTTTGGTGAAAGGATTGAATGGATAAGCCCAATTGGACGAGTCTTCAAGAAAAAGCACATCAAATCCGAGCCGCGAGAGACCGAGGAGATAATGCAAAATCATCCAGGCCTGTCCCCCCATGGGGAATGCGGCAGCATATCCCGCAATAACGGCTTTACGATTCTGACTCATGCTGGATTGCCACCACGTTTAAATGTTTGCCGAAAAGTCTCTCTGATCCTTCTTGCAACGTAACAACGTCAACTTGATGTTGATGAACCCAGGTCAAGAGCGCATCCAGTGTTTGAGAACTGATAGGTTCCCACCCCACTGAATCTCCAACACCGTGGAGGCAAAAAATAACCCATCCGTCATTCTGAATTGCATCCTTCTCAATGATACCACTGAGTTTCTGCAAAGAATGGTCACTATGAACGACAAATCGTTTCAAAGCATGTCGATCGGCATCGTGTTTGTAGTTTGCACGATTTCCTCCAACAGCAACGTTACTATACATGGAAAGACTTAAATCTCGTGTCTTTCTCGTCCAGTAATTATATGGAACAATATATGATGAAATATGAAATCCATATTTTTCAAGGTGCATCTTGGATTGAGCCATTTCGCGTTCATACGACATCGCACGGAATTTCCTCTCTCCTGGATACGGATGGATCACAATTCGCCCAATAGAAACATCAAAGAAATAGGATCCAGCTTGCGCTTTGAGATTGGAAAATGCCTGGACTCGGGAAAGTACATGATTATCTTGCACAATGTCTGTGAGAATCGGATAGAAATACGACGCACGCCACAGCATTGTATTTTGAGAATCGCGTACCGCATTGAGGGGTTCTGCTGTATATGTCAATGGAGCTTCGATAGGGCGGATATGGTTGGTTCCGTGAGAAGCGATTTCAAATCCGGCTTGGGCCAACACCTTGAGGTCATCGATATTTAAAAAATCAGGATCACCGCTCTCCACTCGTCGGGAAATCACTCCGACAACGGCGGGAACATGATGTTTTTGTAGAAGAGGAAATCCGTGCTGAATAACGCTTTTGAGCCCATCATCGAATGTAAGCGTTAGCATTCCCTTCGCCTCGGCAAAGGAACTTCCCCATATAAAAGGACACACAAAGAGGAAAACGAAGAAGAATCGAAAAATACTTGCGGAGTTCATGATATTGAGACGAGCAAAGGTTAAAAATTCCGTCCAAAGACGTCGAGAATTAACAAAGACATCGTCTGCGGTAAAGCTGGTCCTCTAAATTAAAAAATCAGGAGTTGCACTTTTGATCACCGGGTGACAGCTTCATGCTGTTTTCTTGATTGACGATGAGGAAAAAATTGTTAAAGCCAAAACCGGCCTTGTACAAAGAACCGCACTCAAGGCTTGTGGGCTTAGTGCCCCAACCAAGGTTTGGAGAATGTCATGAAGCACAGCGTCTCGTGTATTGCCATCGTTAGTTTGATCTTCATCCTCGCTTCCGAGGGATGGTGTCAGGCTCAGCATTTTGATACGTCATATTCAAATTTTGTCCGCTATCTTGATAAAGCGGCACAACTCTATTTTGACAGCGACGATCCATCAGATAAAAATATCCTGTCTCACTTTACTGCGACCACATCGCTTTTTGCGGAGAAATCTTACCTTTTTGCCACATTGCTTGAGATATTTGAGAATATGAAGAGTGAAGGTGACAAAACATATGTCAAGAATCGAATAGAAGGCGTTCGCACCAAAGAAGCCGGAAAACTCGAAAACATGATCGATATCACGTCTCGCCTTGTCGATACTGCAGACAACAAGGGAATTCAGTTCTTAGGGTATCAGATCATTAACGAAATGAGGATATTGCGTCGGAATATTGATCATCTTAACCTTCAATAAAGGCACCAAACGATAAACTTCACGCAAACATTGCAAGGTTATCTTCGTACCCTTCGGAATCGGCGTAGCGTGCTCTCACTTCGAGAAGACGTGGTAACAAGACTTGAAACTCACGGACTAAATCAGGGTCAAACATTGTTCCGGCTCCGTGAATGATTTCTTCAACCGCACGCTCAATTGGCCAAGCCTCTTTATACGGCCGTTTGGAACACAGCGCGTCAAAGACGTCACATAAGCATGTAATTCGACCAACTAAAGGAATGGAGCCCCCTTGCAGACCATGAGGATATCCTTTCCCATCAAACCGCTCATGATGCGATATTGCAATGATTTCAGCCATCTTCAATAGCTCTGACTGGCCTCCAGTAAGCATGCGGGCACCGATGGTTGTGTGTTGCTTCATGATGTTCCACTCATCCCCCGTTAATCGCCCCGGTTTGAGGAGAATGTTGTCTGGAATACCTATCTTACCGATATCATGCATAGAACTGGCATGATATAACGTATCGCACTCCTCCAACGGTAATCCGCATGCTTCCCCAAGGAGAGCGCACGTTCCACTGATACGTTTCACATGATGTCCCGTATCTGTATCTCGATACTCAGCAGCCATACTCAGTCGATGCAAAACTTCAATCTGTGTGTCATGAAGTTCTTGCGTCCGTTGGCGTACGCGTTCTTCGAGAATATCATTTTGTGCTTTGAGTGTGATGCGCGCTCGACGAAGGCTCACATGCGTTCGTACACGAGCCTTGACTTCAGTGATATCAAAAGGCTTCGTGATATAGTCAACCCCACCAAGAGCGAATCCCTTTGTTTTATCTACGGCATTGTCCATTGCCGTAATAAAAATAACGGGGACATCTTCAAGTCGTTCCTCGGTTTTGATTTGTTTGCATACCTCAAAGCCATCCATCCCCGGCATCATGATGTCAAGCAATATGAGGTCTGGCGTTCGGTTTTGCAAATATTTCAATGCCGTATGACCACTTGTCGCCACACCTAGTTTGTAGTCGTCTTTCAACGCTTCTACTAACAAAGAAATATTTGTTTTGGTGTCATCAACCAAAAGCACATTCGGTTGGTCGTGCATGTCCCCTCTCTCTTGACACGGTACGGATATGATTTGGTGCCTTCATTCAATGTGCTGCTTGGACCAACACATCCCGTAAGGCGATGACTTCTTCCTGTGCGGCATCGAATTCGTAGTCGTCGATTTTCTGGCGTAAACGATCAAAAGATTCTCCGCGCAGTCCTGTATATTCTTCAAGGCAACGCATGGCTCCAACTGGATCATAATCCGACAGTCGTTCCATAAGCTCGTCAAGCCATGAATGCATAGTGTGGAGATCCATTGCACTATATTGTTGCTCAATCGCTACACTCTGTAAAGCATTGCTGTCTGTTTTCAGCATGTGAAGGCGATGAACACTTACACACACGACCTTCAACTCACGCTTAAAACGTTCTGCCAACTCCCGTGAGCGTTCCAAATCATCTTTGTCCACCATGCGCTCCAAGTCACGAGCAACATCTTGCAATTGGACAGCCGCCACATTTCCGGCTGCACCCAGGACACGGTGAGCGATTTCCCGAACTGTTTTGATATCTCCCCGATCCAAAGCACGGGAAAGATCAATATCGCTTTTAGAAAAAAGCTCTACAAAGTCAAAAAGTACTTGAGCATAAACCGCATGACGCCCACCCAATCGTGTGAGCCCTTGAGTGACATTGAAGCCGTCGAGATCCATGGGAACTTTAAATTCATTGGAAAAAGAATTTGTTGAAGGCTGTGTCATCGTCTCAGTATTTGGACTATATTCGGTATGATCCACTCGTATCCAGTGATTCAATTTTTCATACAATACATTTTGATCAATGGGTTTCTTCACATAGTCATTCATACCGGCATTCAGACATTCTTCACGGTCTTCTATTCTGGCATGGGCTGTCATAGCGATAATGGGGAGCTCAGCAAAACGCTTATCTTCTCGAATACGCTGTGTGGCCTCCAAGCCATTCATTACTGGCATTTGTATGTCCATAAGCACAGCATCGAACGATGCGATTTGAATAGCTTCCAAAGCCAAAGATCCATTGTGAACAACATCGACATACAGACCAAATTCTTCAAGTATAGCCTTGGCTACCGTTTGATTCACTTCATTGTCTTCAACAAGAAGCACACGTGCTCCTTGAATTTTGGAGGTTGCTCCCCTTTGTTCATCAAAAGCACTCGGTAAGCATGGGTTGTGGCCGAACACAGCCATAATAGAATCAAATAGCACGGATTGTTTGATCGGTTTTGCAAGAAAACCATCAGTACCAACTTCTTGTGCACGACTTAGCTCTCGTTCCCGACCAAATGCTGTCATAAGAATCACAGGTATCGATGCCGTGTCCTCATTGCGGCGTATCTCTTCCACAAATTCGATACCGTCTTTCCCTGGTAACTTCCAATCCGTAAAGATAAGTTGAAATGTTGGCAAATCAGCGTCCTGAAGACGTTTGAGAGCGGCTTCAGCGGAATCAACGGTCTCAACGGTCATTTCAAAACATTCCAAAAGTTTGGCCATAACAAAACGAGCATATTCGCTGTCATCGACTACCAACGTATGAAGGCCAGCAATGGAACTGTAATTGGCTGAAATGTTAGAGTTCATCCGCTCTACTTCCAATTTGGCTGAAAACTGAAAGATGCTACCTTTTCCTTTTTGACCAGTCGCGGAAATTGTTCCTCCCATGAGCTCAACAAGGGTTTTGCAAATAGCCAAACCCAGACCAGTTCCTCCATAACGTCGCGTTATGGAGCCATCTTCTTGAGAAAAGGGCTCGAATAGCAGTTCGGCTTGCTCGGCACTAATGCCAATTCCCGTATCTTGAATTTTAAAATTGAGTTCGATGTTGTCCGCAACATGTTTAAGTACGGATACTGAAATATTGATTTCACCCTGTCGGGTGAATTTATAGGCGTTACCGGTGAGGTTAATAAGAACTTGTTTGAGCCGAAGTGGATCTCCACGAAGCTCCGCGGGAACATCTGTATCAATATGAAGAATAAGCTCAACACCGCTATACGCCATTTTTTCTCGGAAAATATCGGCAACTTCGTCCAAACAATCACGTAAACGAAACGTAATGGTTTCCAATTCAAGCTTACCGGCCTCAATTTTCGAAAAATCGAGTATGTCATTGATAAGGCCAAGCAGTGATCGAGCCGACGTGCGAATTATACGGAGTCGTTCTCGTTGTTTAGGATCCGATTCAGACGAGAGCGCAATTTCGCTCATTCCAATGACCGCATTCATGGGTGTTCGTATTTCATGGCTCATATTGGCAAGAAATTCACCTTTGGCGCGATTGGCTGTCGTGGCGTCCTGTGATGCTTTAGCCAAGAGTTTATTTTTTTTAATTAATTCAGCGGTCCGTTCCTGGACTTGCTCTTCTAATAGATTCCGATTGACTTTTAACAACCGGTCACGCTCTTCAACAACAGAAAGCATGCTATTAAAACTTTCAATCAATACTCCGATTTGGTCTTTGGAATATTGGGGCACACGCAATGAATAATCTTCTGTTGCTGTCACTTTTTGCGCCATATCAACCAGACTGGAGAGCGGTTTCGTCAGCAGAAAACGAAGAAAAACACTGAGACTGACAACGAGAACTAATTCAAGAAAGAGCATACGCAATACAACCATAAGAATCTCATGGCGTAACTCTTCGGTAAGAAATTCCGTTGTCACAAAAAGTTTAACAGATCCAACGTTATACCCTGATTTTTCGACAATGAAATTCGCAGATCGTTCTATAAAGTTTCCTGTATACCTTGGCACAACATGATGTGATATCGACCAATATTTGTTTCTTACGCCACCTGCAAAAATAGACGTGCCATCTTCTTCAATGACGACAATTGAATAAATGCGTTTATCACGCATAGATGTTTCAATTATACGTTCAGCTTCTTTGTTATCAACATTCCAAACTGGGTTTGACAACAGACGACTTAATTCCTGTACAGTAAAATCTGCAAAATCATTGAGTTCATCCATCATTTGTGTTCTGGATGTTTGATAGTCATAGAGTCCAAAAATGAAAAAAATGACAGTGATAACTGTAATGAGAATAAGACTAATTTTCGCATTCACACTGCGAAAAAATGTACTCGAAGAGTGATTGAAAAAGAAAGACGATAAAAACATGGAGGTTACAGAATTCCTCGTTCAGTCGTTGAGTTCACATTATTACGATGATGAGACGTTACCCATTCTTTGGAATCATTCTTTATATGAATTTGCATTTGGATATGTAATCACGATAAGATGACAATTTCAATAAAATACCTTTCTTCGTATCGAACGTATTCATACGGATGAAGGTCGCAGAAAGAAATCTCCTCAACGTAAAGACTGCAAAGCAAACCCAGCTCTCCTTTTCTATCAGAAAAAGATTGGTATGAAGATTGCTTGTTTCTCAGTAAGAAGGAAATGAGGCAAAAACTTCCCGATAGCTCATGGAAAACACCAAACGATCTTCTCTCCACTTGGGGAAGGGGCGGAAAAGATTGTTATTGGCCAGCATACCGGGAAAATATCCACAGGGGGTAAGTACTATGTCGACTATTTCAGGCGTAGCATCAGGCTTGGTCTATAACCCAAAACCAGTAAACACACGTCCAAGCGAAGAAGCATCCCAAGCAGAACAAATGAAAAACATTCAAAAACAGCACCTCGAGCGTGAAGTCCTCTCCGACCCGAGCAAGGCAGGAAAACTTGTCCAACGTGCAGCATCACCGGTGTACAACGCCAATGGCAATTTGATCCAGACGAGCGGATCACTGTAGTTGGCGTTTTTGATCGTGGGCTTTCGCGACAGTCACAAAACAGCCTCAAAACCTGACTTTGCTTTACTTCTGGCTGTCGCGAAGGACCATGCCGAGTATGATTTGATATGTAACAATGACTTTTGATTTTCTGCAGAAACTTCTTTCTTTCGCAATATCAACATCTTCCTCATATCCATACAGTTGTTTCTAGAAGCATTCACTTCTTCACATCAATTCCGTACAACTCACAGAAAATCAACGCAATTCATCGATATGCAACGATGCTCTACAATGTGGGCAACACATGAGGCTTGTCCCAAAAATTCCATTTGTTGACCAAAAGATTGGTCGCCAAGAGCGACGACCACGAAGATGCAAATAGCGGACATAAACGGCTGCGCCGCAACGGCAAAAACGAGGTTGCATATCATCACTCCTGTTGTCTTTTCCAAACATTTTGTCTATTTATATAAACTATGTGCCCTAAAAAAATTGCCCTGTTTATTTGAGGGCAACATCCTTACGTCGTGCTCATAGCAGCAACCATGCGATACGACACACGATCGCTCCATTTTCGCGTGTTTACCGATATTGAATCGATGCTACGAATGTTCCTTGCATATCCTGCGAAGAGGCAAGGAACTTTAATCAAACTTCTTGGAAGTAACTTTACGAGCAGAGTTCTCGACCAACCCAGACAACCCGCCCGATAATGCGAAACGAATGTAATTCATCTCCTCGTACTTCAATGGGGGAATAATCGCGGTTGTCGGAAAGCAAACGAATCTTTCCGGGCTGTTGTTCAAGACGCTTCACCATGATTGAGTCTTCAACACCCACAGCAAAAACAGCATATTGAATAATCTGATTTTGCGATTCATCCACTAAAACCGTGTCACCTTCCTTAATTTCAGGCTCCATGCTATTTCCGACGACATCAAGCAAAGCCATCATTTCAGGATTCCCCTTTCGTCGAAGCCAATCCAATCGAAATGCTTGGTAAAACTCGATATTATCCTCTACTTCAAGGGAACCACCACCTGCACTCAATCTCGCGGCTACTTTCGGAATTCTGTGGAATTCCGGGGCATTCTCAATACAACTTTGTCGACCGCCGAGTTTGCGGCCCGTCATAAGCCAATCCGCATCAATGGCATACATTCTTGAGAGGCGAAGGATCCATTTTTCCGGTACAGATTTCTTCTTTTTGGCCTGCGTTATCGCTGACCTATGGACCCGAAGTTTATCGGCAAGTTCGGATTGGGAATCAATCCCCGTCGCCTGGCATACGCGGGCATAAAATGTATCGAAGTCGAGATGTGTCATACTCCTCCTGTTTGTCGTCGTTGTTGAATTCAATAAACAACCAGACTCAACAATGTCAACATTATTTCGTTTATTCGCCGGATCGAGTATTTATGAATCTTTTACTGGCATCATTTCTTGCAACAAACCTCTTTTTCAGGATAAATGATAACAAAAGGTAGAGTTTCTATCTGTCATCAACCTTGAAGGAGCTTTCCATGGAGCGCACAATGCAAGCAAAAGAACAGTTAAACGAAGATTTCAAGCGACTTGTGGCCGATGCCCAAAATTTATTAAAGGCTACATCGGATGACTTGGATGATAAAACTCGTGAAGCCCGCTCTCGCCTTGAACAAAGCATCAACGATGCGAAAATCAAATATTCCTCGGTGACCGATACGGTTAAAGAGCAAACGGATATGGCCGATCGCCTTTTGCATGAAAAACCTTACCATGCCGTGGGAGCCAGCTTTCTCATAGGCCTTATTTTAGGTTGGCTTTTCGGAAGAAAATAGGCGGCATGCATGACAAATCGCTTTTCAGGTCTGATTGATGCCAGTAACCGCTTCCTTGGGTTGGCCCTCGATCTTGCCAAAAACCGACTTGAGCTTGTTTCTATAGAGCTACGAGAAGAAACGACCTTCCTTCTCTCTATGTTTATTTGGGGTTGTCTTGCCGTAGTTCTGACTCTCATGACGTTGGTTTTGGTCACTTTCACGGTGGTCTTTCTTCTTGATGCCTCCTTACGCCCCATCGCTTTAATTGTGGCAACAGCTCTTTACGCTTTCTCTGCTACCTTGATTCTCATTGTTATGAAGTACAAATTGAAAAACAGAAAACCGCCTTTTGCTGCTACAGCGGCTGAATTGGCCAAGGATCGACAATGTCTGCAGGACGCGCCCCCACATTAGCAGAGCGCAAAAAGGAACTTATTGCGCAAAGTGACCTGTTGCGCATGACGATGCGCATGGAAGCATATCGTATGCGTAAAAACGTCAACAGTGTTTCTCACGACGTCTCTCAGGGGATGGCGGCTATGGCTTGGATAGAATCTCTTATCGGGCTATATCGTCGTTTGCGCCGCAGGACTTCATGAACTTGCACACAAGAACCAGGAAGAGAGGCTCGCATGCCTTACGATTATGATGTCATTGTTATCGGCTCCGGTCCGGCCGGTGGCGTTGTTGCGCGGCAATTACACAGTCATAAAAAAAACGTTGCTGTAATTGACGCTGGTCCGTTTGGAGGCGTCTGTCCTAATACAGGATGTGAACCGAAAAAAGTACTTGTCGAATCAGCGGCTGCCGTTGCCCGAGTCAGACACATGTCGGGGAATGGCGTACTCGGCGCGCCAACACTGGATTGGCCAGCGCTTATGAAGTTCAAGCGAAGCTTTACAGAGCCCATTTCCGAACTCGTTCAAGACTCACTGGAAGGATCGGGAATAGCGACCTATGAGGGAGCAGCTTCTTTTGCTGGACCAAACGAGATTGCAGTTGGAGAAAAAACACTTTCTGCCAGACATATTGCCATTTGCACAGGTGCGCGCCCCCGTCACCTGACATTTTCTGGTGCAGAACGTGTCATTTCAAGCGATGAATTTCTTGAACTCGACACATTGCCCAAACGCATTGCATTTGTCGGCTCCGGATTTATCGCCTTTGAATTTGCGCATGTTGCCGCCACTGCTGGGTCTCAAGTCGCTATTTTTCAACCACGTGAACGCTCTTTGCGACAATTCGATATCGATATGGTCCGTCTCCTTGTTCAATCATCACGTAATGAAGGTATTTCCATCTATGAAAATGCGCCTATTTCGACCGTCCAACGTGTAGACGATGGGCTTGAGATTGTCGCAAATGACCGCGCCGGAACTCGCATTGTCGTCGATTGTATCGTGAATGCTGCTGGCCGTGTTCCCGATATTGAACACCTTGCTCTGGATAAGGGTGAGATCGAAATGAAGGATGGCGGGGTCTCTGTGAACGCCTATCTGCAAAGTACGACGAATCCAGCCGTGTACGCTGCTGGAGATGTTTTGGCAAAACGACCGGCACTCACTCCGGTCGCGGTGATTGAAGCGCAGACTGTTGTGGAAAATATTCTCTCCGGGAATACGTCTCTTATGCGTTATCCCCCTGTACCGAGTGCTGTTTTCACCGATCCTCCACTTGCACGCGTCGGGCTCAACGAAGATGAAGCGCGAGCCAAAGGGCTCCCGTTACGTGTTATCACGGGCCGCGCTGATTCCTGGTCTGAATACGAACGCCTTGGCCGTCGTTTTGTCGGATACAAGCTCCTTGTAGATTCGAACACAAACCATATTTATGGAGCCCACATACTCGGCGATGGAGCCGAAGAAGTTATCAATCTTCTTGCGATGGCGATGCGACATAAGCTGACCACAGATGACCTTATGAATATGGTCTTCGCCTATCCTTCGTTTGGCTACACCATTCGATATATGTTGCGATAACACAGAAACAGCACGCTTTTGATACCGAGGCGCCAATAACCGGCAGATATTGCACCCTTCCGTAGTCCATGCCGGTAATCCCCTTGTCATTCCTGGCGACTTCATCTATCGGCTTATCCTTCATCTGGAGGTGAAGCTATGTCCAGGCACAATAGGGAAATTGCAAAAAACGCCTCGGTCGTTGGTGGAGCGACACTTGTTACACGTATCCTCGGTTTTCTTCGAGATATGGCCGTCGCCTATGTCTTAGGGGCTGGCCTGTCGGCCGATGCATTCTATGTCGCATTCCGCTTGCCCAATCTTTTGCGACGCCTTTTCGCCGAAGGGTCTATGACCATGGCTTTTGTGCCGATATTCACAACCATCCGCAAGGAACAAGGCGACAATGAAGCGTTTGCCATGTCTCGTTCCGCTTTGGTTTGGCTTATTCTTATTTTACTTGCCATTACAGGATTGGCCATTCTTTTTGCCAAGCCCCTGACTCTTCTCATTGCTCCCGGCTTTGCCGAAGAAGCTGGTGCCGTCGAACAAACGGCGACATTGGTTCGGATTGTTTTTCCCTATATTATTCTCATTTCCGGGGTGGCTCTGTGTATGGGCATCCTGAACTCCATGGGGCACTTCATGGCACCTGCCCTCTCACCGGCGATACTCAATCTGGCTATCATTGTCGGCGCGCTGGTCGGCGCATTATTTCATATTGATATTCCAACAGCATTGGCATGGTCTGTTCTTGTCGGCGGCCTCGGACAATGGCTTATGCAACAACCTTATCTGGCTCGTTATGGGTTTCAGTGGCGTGGCCCGTGGTCATTAAAAAATAAAGGTGTTGCACAAATGGCCCGCCTTATGACGCCAACAATTTTCAGCGCAGCCATTTATCAACTCAATATTGTCTTTGGCACCCTTCTCGCTTCATATCTTCAGACAGGCAGCATTACATATTTATACTACGCCGATCGGCTTGTTCAGTTCCCTCTCGGCGTTTTTGGTGCCGCAGTAGGAACAGTCGCATTGCCGAACTTGTCCCGACTTGCAGCAGACAATGACCTGAAAGGCTTTGCCCATACACTCAATTTTTCTCTTCGTTTTACACTCTTTATTTGTTTACCGGCGGCTGCAGGACTTATTGGCTTATGTCATCCCGTTGTCGAGGTACTTTTCGGTAGAGGGGCTTTTGGTGCGGCAGATGTTACAGCCACAGCTCAGGCTCTTGTGGCCTATGGCGTCGGTCTGCCCGCGTTTGCCTGTGTTCGATCATTGTACTCGGCCTATTTTGCGCTGACTGACACCAAAACACCGGTTCTCATCGGAGCCATATGCCTTGTCGTCAATATTGGTTTTGGACTTTTGCTGATGGGACCACTGGAACACACAGGACTGGCCCTAGCTACGTCGATCGCATCATGGGTCAACGTCATATTGCTTGTTGTGCTACTCAAACCAAAACTCGGACCTTGGCTGGCAATTGGACGTTCCGTGGCGATTTCCACGCTGCTCAGCCTGGCTATTGGTGTTGCCACAGCCATGCTTGTGACATACGCCCCGCTTCGCATTGGGTTGATACCGTTCTGGGCAGCACTTTATATGTTGGGTGCAAAGTTTTTCAGAATGGAAGAAGCCAACTACTTCATTGAATTTGTTACAAAAAAAATAAAGCGTCGAAAAACGCGGTAAAAATCAATGCTCTTTCCAGATATACCAGAGTCAAACAAAACAGCTCGAGAGGCGTTTCCTCGCGGACTCCATCAACCCGAAGGACGATTTCGTTTTGGAATTGATGCTCTTCTTCTAGCTTGCTTCAGCTCTATAAAATCATCGGAAACTCTCGTCGATCTCGGAACAGGATGTGGAGCCGCCGGTCTTGGTCTTTTATTGCACCATGCAAAATCGAAGGCGCAGGTTATTGGTATTGACTGTGATCTGAAAATGACATTGGCAGCTCAAGCCAATGCCGATCACCTTGGTCTCTCCAAGAACTTTTTCGCTCTCGCCGCCGATGTCCGCGATATTGCATCCAAACGAACAATCAAAGCAGAAACAATCGATCGTGTCATTGCGAATCCGCCATATCGAAAATCCAACCAAGGACGTTCTTCAGCAAATGCAGCACGAGCTGCAGCTCGTTTTGAACACACAGCCCAACTCCGCGATTTTATCGCGGCAGCCGCATTTCTTGTAAAGAATAAAGGAGCCGTTTCGATTGTGATGTTAGCCGAGCGGCTTCAAGAACTTTTTATTGAAATGAATACAGTTAGGCTGACACCCAAACGCTTATGCTGTGTACATGGTCATGACCATGCCGAATCGCGACTTGTTCTTGTCGAAGCTATAAAAAATGCTCGCCCAGGGCTGCGAATTGAGCCTCCGCTTATTCTTTATGAAAAAGGCATTACGTGCTCTCAAATTTCGTCACAAGCACTAGAGTTCTGCCCTTTTCTCGCATGCAATGCGCGCCAACCGTCACATGATCATCACACAGAAAAGTCTACGCGATAAGTTCAAGCTGGCGAAGAAGGTGCAAAAGCAATTCTCGGTCAATGGGTTTTGCCATATATGATGTGGCGCCGCCTTGATAGTAGGCATTCATCACATTTTTGGGATCATCCAAAGCTGTGACCATGATGATTTTGACCTCATCTGTTCCGCGCACACCCAGCTCTTTCTCATTCTGCCGAATGCAACGCAAAGCTTCGTGGCCATCCATCTCTGGCATCATAATGTCGAGAAAGATAACGTCGTAAGGTTTTCCCTCTTTATGCGCGAAAGAAAACGCATCAACGGCTTCGACCCCATTGACAGCAATATCGCTTTCACCAACCCCTTCCAGAATTCCCTGCAGTAATTTCCGGCAGGTAAAGTCATCTTCAACGATCAGTGCCCGCATAGGCTCTCCCTGCAATCCGTTCTTGAAAGCAGAGGGTTTATCCAGCAACAGAAGTCCGCTTCCCCAAAACGTGCTGGATTTACAAAAATCTTTGTTTCACCTTTCACACGTCAGACGCCGCACATCCTTTTAGGATTAAAACAGGTCTGTGCACGACGGCAATATTATGCCTGTTTTTTTCCCGCCTGACTACACTCTGCACATACCCCGTAGAGGTACATTTTGTGTCCGGTAAGCAAAAAGCCATGCTTGAAGGCGACTTCTTCCTGAAGTTTTTCGATACGTTCATCTAAGACTTCAACATTCTTTCCGCAACGTTCACAAATGAGATGGTCATGATGATCTTTTTCGATATTGTACTCGTAGCGAGTGACACCATCACCAAAATCAACCTCATTTGCCAAGCCCGATTCACTGAGTAATTTCAATGTACGATAGACGGTGGCTTGGCCGATTGTTTTGTAGTTCTTCTTGACATGCCTGTAGAGTTCTTCCGAAGCGATATGCCCTTCATGTTTTAAAAAAACATCAAGAATATGTTTTCGCTGCGGAGTCATTTTCAATCGCTTATCTGCGATGAATTCGGCAAACTTGACATAGGGATCAATAGATTCGTTCATGCATTTATTGGAGGAGTTTTTCATGGTAGGCAACCATTTCTTCTTTTTGTCTTTGGTGTAACAGCTCAAGAAGAACAATCAATAGCATACAATACAAGTCGAGCCAAGAACAATGCAAAGCTTGACACTGATTACGTGTTCTTTACCATGCTGTCCACGTAGAACAATCACGTAAAATTCTCATGGTTGCAATTATGGCATCAGTAAAGAGTCAGTCCAATATTCATTCCAGACTCGATATAATCGCGTGGCATTTCACGTAACACCTTCTCTTCCCATTTATAGACATGGTCTACAACAGCTTCAAGTATATTGGGAAGTATATCTGGAAATCGTTGTACTGTTTTTTGAAATTTTTCACGTCCAATAACAAGACATGTCGCTGTAGAGACTACTTCCAAAGTAAATAATGATTTTGCATTACTCACCAGAGACATGCCACCATAGAAGTCATTGTTGCGAAGGTGATGTACAACCAATGACTCACCATTAAAGTCTCGCATGACGGCAATATCACCTTCATGGACAAAACAAAATTGATCGAGGACTTCTCCTTGATGAATCAGGATATCACCTTTATTGAAGGTTTCCTTGATACTGAAATATGCAAGAACCTTGAGAGCATCCAAGGAAACTCCCGTAAAAAACGTGAGGTCTCGCAAGACATCGAGATGGTGTGTATAGCCGCAGGAAGTTGCGCCGCTATTTGGAGGAGCCGTGCACGAGCTCATAAAGCATCCCCTTCTTGGCAATAAGTTCCTCATATCCGCCGACCTCGACAATGCGACCGGCTTTCATGACCGCGACCTTATCATAGTTCTTGATCGTGTCCAGGCGGTGAACAACAGCAATAACTGTGCTGCTTCCCCTCCACTTGTTTTCAAGAAGATTCTGAATACGATTCTGCGATGCATTATCCAACGCTGCAGTGGCTTCATCCAAGATAAGAATGGGAGGTTCACGCAAAAAGGCTCGCGCCAGAGCAACCTTCTGCCTTTGTCCACCCGAGAGTCTGTCACCATGGGAACCAACCTGAAAATCAAGCCCCAATTCAACGATACGCTCAAGCATGTCTTCCATGATAAGCAGACGAATGATTGTTTTATTGATTTTATCCAATGCGTTGGGATTGGTTGTTTTTGTCCGTCCAAAAAGAATATTATCCATAATCGTCTGGTTATGGATATAGTCTTCACGTCGGTAGAACGTAATATCTCCGGAACGCTCACTGAAAATCTTTTCCATAAATCGTGCCCGGGCACCGAGAATGAGACGTTCGGTGAGTTCAGGCAATGCGACAAGCCGATGAACACCGGGAACGAAACGCAAAGCAAGGCTTAATAACAAATCTTGATCTTCAGGAGTCATTTCATGAAGTTTGGTGCGCGACAAACGCTCATCAAGCTCCCGATAGGTTTCAAACTCATCAGCGAGGACCGGTGTCTGATCAAAGAATGTTGAATCGAGCTCCGGAACATTTTTCAAGATGTCCACAGTCTGGTGTGTCAAGTCTCGTCCAAGCTCCAAAAGCACCATACGTAACCCAAAATCTTGGATGAACTCTATAAAATACGTGCTCTTGTGGATATTCTCGAATTTAAATTCATCATTATCGGGCGAACCAAAAACAATGTTCGTCGCGACATCACTAAAGTACAGGTAGCGATCAATATCAAAGAACTCGACATATTCAGCAAGGGATTCACCCTGTTCCTGATAGTATGTCTCACGAATCCTGATGACCTTTTTAACAAGGTTCTCTTTCTTACCTTCCTTAAATGTCGTATTGAGACCGAAACGCAACACATCGATAAAGAGCCCGACTTGCTGAATCGCTTCAATGATACGATCAAGGCTCGGAAGTCCTTCCTCTCCTATTATATCGTGTGCCTCACGTCGCGCATTGATGGAGTACAGGAGGTTGTCTTTGATGCTCCCTTGAAAGATAAACGGATGCTGGGCGACAACTCCAAGATTGTCTGCAACATCGCTTTTTGCCATGAGGGCGATTTCATTCCCACTTAACGTCGCGCTTCCCAGTGAATACGGGTTGATTTGACACATGATGAGAGCCAGCGTGCTTTTTCCTGAGCCGGAAAACCCTACCAGGGCCACAAGCTCTCCCGGTTTAACCTGTAGCGAAACGCCTTTGAGTAATTGAATGCCGCCTGTAACCTCCATAACCAAGTCTTTAACTTCCACACTTCCATCAAGTTCAATCGGCGGGCGTGGCTCAGCCGGTTCCAGAACAAAATCGGGATCGGCTGTGAAGTATTCCATAATCCTCGAGTAGCTTACGCGAGCATCCTGCCAAGTTTGATAGAAATCCATGAGTTCTTTCCATGGATCATAAAGCTTTTCGTTTGCCGACAAGAAAGCAACAAGAGCGCCAAGGTCAAAATGGCCGTTAATTGCGAGATAGCCCCCAACCAGGAATAAGATAAATGGTCCCAGGCTCTGGAAAAAATTATTGCTTGTCTTTACGCCATATTTATACAGGTTCCAACGCAGACGAACACGGTACAGAGCGTCGGCAAGTTGGCTAAATCGTCGGTTTTCCAAGTGGAAACTGGCATTGGAATGAATTTCGTGAACCCCGGAAATCGCTTCACTGACCAGAGTGGACATGGCTCGCCCCGTATCGACGCGCTCCTTATTGGCTTTGTTTGTTCGGCGTTGCAGAATCGGAATAAACATGAGCGCAATAGGATACAGCGCCATGGACAACAACGCCAAAAGAGGATTGAGATAGAAAAGATAAACAGCAAATGCGAGCAACGTCAGGAGGTTGACGACCGGCGTGGCAATAGCTTGACCGACGAACTCACCGGTATTCGCGACTTCGGTTATAATCGATGAGACAACCATCCCCGGAGAGGCCGTACGAAAAAAAGACGTCGGTAGCGTAAGAATATGAGCGTAAAGTTGTTTACGCAGACTCGCTAGCGCCTGTTGTCCTATTGTTGCCTGCAATGCGTTGATGACATATTTTAGCATCGCAGCCAGAACAACGGCCCCCAGATAGTATCCGCAATATAAGTACAACAGTTGGAGGTCTTTTAACCCAATGGCCTGGTTGATGATCTTTTTTTGCATTTCAAGGGGCAGCACACGAACGCCGACCGTTACCACAATTACAAAAAGTAGAACGATTTGAAGCGTCAAATTGCTTGTCTTGACCCAGGAAAACAAGGATCGTTCATAAATCTTTGAAGGAATGTTTTTACTCAACATGGCGATGTCCTGGGTTCGAATGCGACAAAAAGAACAAGCTTTTCTCAAGAGGAGAAACTTTGCCTCGTTTGCCTGTAAAAATCAATAAAAACACCTTTTTCTTGCTTATTCAGTCTGAAATAAGAAGTTTTCCCGTTGTGCACACCGCAACAAGCATGAGAAAAGTATTTCATAACTCTGTGACAAGCCTTTACCTTAATTGAGTGGACCGGTATTGAGAACAAAAAAGATTAGGAGAGAGCGGAACGTATGCATGCCCAAGACATCCTCATCGATGACGTCATTCTCTTGCAACTCAAAGACAAAAGTCTTGATGTCTCCAATGCCGCAGATTTCAAAACCATGGGCCTTGAGTATATTGATTCAGGGCATCACAACATTCTCCTTGATATTTCCGAAGTGGAATTCATTGATTCCAGCGGCCTCGGTGTGATGGTCTTTTTGAGCAAGTCAGTGAAGAAAAAAGGAAATTTTGGTGTGTGTTCCGCACGCCCCGAAGTCACCAAAATCATTATGTTGACCCGTCTTGATCGTGTATTCCATGTTTTTGAAACTGTGGAGCAAGGTTTGACCGCGTTCGGCGTCAGCTCGACATAAGTGCTCAACGCGTTGCAACACGGAAAAAGCGTTTTCCCTCCTTGACTTTTTCGCCGCTTTCTTCCCAAAGTTATACTGCTGCTGTGGCATAACTGCCGGAGTTCTCCTACGCATAACCAGCCAAACTCCTCGGGAGGAAAACCGTGCGAACCGGTACCGAAGAAAAAACGGCTCTCCGTTTGACCTTTCACAATATCGATGCCTACGTCAAAGACGCGTTCGGTCCTGATGCCGAATTGCTCGATATGGGTGAAATCGGCGTTCCAGGAACTCAAGGCATTAAAGAGTTCGGTTACGGGAAGCCCCTACGCATTGAGTATCGTCAAGCTGGCACAGTCCATCGCGCCGTTTTATCGATTATGCGCGGAGACAAATACGGTCATCAATTTTATTGGGACCGTGCCGCTATCCTTATGTTTCAACATGCCACTTCAAATCGTATGCCTCGGCATGTACGATCACTGGGATTGGGCTATTTCGACGAATCCGATACCCCTATAGCCGTTAAAGATCCCAAAGAATTCTTCATTGTGAGTGAGATGGTCGAAGGATACGATTACTATCGTGATCTTGAACGGATCCGTCAGTGTGACTTCAAACCGACCGATGAATCATTAGCGCGTTCTTTCGCTGGTTGGCTTGCCGACATACACAGTCAAAAATTCGAAGATCCAGACCTCTACCTGCGTCGAATACGTAACCTCATCGGCGCTTCGGAATGTATCTTCGGACTTGTGGACTCCTACCCGTATCCCTACGACCTGTTCCCACCGGAACGATTTGCCGCTCTGGAAAAAAGAATTGTCGAGTGGCGTTGGAAACTCAGAGACTATACGCATCGACTCAGTGCGGTTCATGGAGACTTTCACCCATGGAACGTGCTCGTTCAAGACACACCGGCCGGTCCCGATTTCAATGTCTTGGATCGAAGCCGCGGCGAATGGGGCGAACCCGCTGACGATGTTGCCACCATGAGCATTAACTATCTCCTCTTCGGTCTCTTCGATACCGCCTGTCTGGGACAATACTTCGACCGTCTGTATGCTGCTTTTTGGGAAGAATATCTTGAACAAACCAACGATGAAGAGATTCTTGAAGTCATCGCTCCATTCTTTGTTTTTCGCGGCCTCGTGATTGCTTCTCCGCAATGGTATCCCAGACATCCTCCGGCAGTCCGACAAGGATTGTTTCATTTTCTCGAAAACGTTCTCGAGGATGAGCGCTTTGATTACAAGAATATCAATAAATACTTGGAGGTATCACCGTGAGTGCCACCGTGCAACGTCAGGCAGGAAACAACGGTCCTCTTGAAGAATCCCAAGGAGCAGCCATCTGGTTCACGGGATTGCCCGGTTGCGGCAAAAGTTCGATAGCGAGGGCCGTACGCGATGCGTTGGCTGTCAAAGGCTTACCCGTCATTTGGCTTGAGATGGACAGACAACGCAAAATATACGTCCCGCACCCACAATACACGACGGAAGAGCGACACCAAGCCTACGCACTTTTTGCGAAAGAAGCCGCACAACTCGTTGCCGAGGGCCATATTGTTTTGATGGATGGCACTGCGCCGGAAAAATCCATGCGTAACACCGCTCGGGAACAAATCGAACGATTTGCCGAGGTCCATATCCAATGCAGCCTCAAAACGGCTATGGAACGGGAATCGAAACGTCCCGAAGGAAAAGTCATGGCAGGACTGTACGCGAAAGCCGTCAAACGAAAAGCAACCGGCGAACAGTTTGAAGGACTCGGAGAAGTCATTGGCGTGGACACGCCGTTCGAAGTCGATCCCAATGCCGAACTCATACTCAATAGCGAAGAACTTACGGTACAATCAGCTCGTGCTACGGTTCTCAGGCGTTTTGCAGCCTGGTTATAACGATTCCGCCCTGTGAACTGTGGGTACATTCTGTTGACAGGGCGGTTTCATTGCTTCGCCCTATCCCAGACAGTTATTAACGCAAACGTTTGATGTCTGCGCTCCATCTCATACAATTCGAATATTCATAGCCCCAAAAGACATACGCTGGATATGTTGTCCGAGTTCTCTTCTCTTTCATCCCCCCCATCTATCAATAGTTATTCGCGTAACGTACTCAGAATACAATATTATAGTGAAAAATATGTGTTCTGTGCACAAAAACTTCATTGGACGCCCGCTTTTCAAAATTCAAGAGATTTTACTCTTCCTGTTGACATCGCAAACGATATATTGCACCTGCCCTCGGATCGATCTCCACGCGAGACACTTTTCAACATTTCAAGGAATACATGAACTCTCCCAAGTACCCGACACACGACGTATGGTGCGCTCCCCCGTATCAACGGCTCGAAGTGAACGCATGTGACCAGACATGGCTTCTTGAACGTACGGCCGACATGGAATCGTTGTGGGAAGCCATGGATGACGAAAGATTCAACGAAGACGAACGGATGCCCTACTGGGCTGAATTATGGCCAGCGAGTTTCTTGTTGGCTCGTCAAATTTCCCGCCGCCAGGCTGATATTCAAGGAAAACAATGTCTCGACCTTGGCTGCGGTCTCGGCCTCTCGGCGATTATTGCCTCGTCATTCGGGGCTTCGGTCACCGCGATGGATCATGTTTGGCCGGCAGTCCATTTCGGCCAACGCAATGCAGCACTCAACAACGTCCCTCCTCCCCTTTTTGTTCAGATGGATTGGTGCGCACCAGCGTTCAAACCCGAAGTTTTTGATTTTATATGGGGGGGCGATATCGTTTATGAAACCCGGTTTTATGAACCTCTTCGCAACCTTTTTTTCAACCACCTTGCTCCAACCGGTGAAATCTGGCTTGGAGAGCCCGTACGTAGTGTTTCGCGCCCCGTGTGGGAGCGACTTGCATCTGATGGCTTTCTTGTGGAAAATCTCGGAGTGGAAAACATCCCCGTGGAAGGCTATCATGTTACGGTCAATTTATGGAGACTGATGAAACCTCGTTCATAGGTCCGGCCAGCTCACCCTGACAACAAGGAAATCGCAGCCATGGGAAAAACAATCCGATTCGGTGTCTCCCTGAACTCCGAACTGCTCGAAAAATTCGACAAGCTTTGTGAAGATAAAAGCTACCAAACGAGAAGCGAAGCCATACGGGATCTCATTCGTGGTGTTCTCGTGCAACGTGAATGGGAAGAAACCGACAAAGAAATTGCTGGCGTGCTTTCCCTTGTTTATGATCACCATGTCAGTGATCTTGCACAACGCCTTGTTGAAATCCAACATGATCACCACGATATTATCTTAACTTCGATGCATATCCATCTTGATCATGATAATTGCCTGGAAGTTCTCATCCTGAAAGGGCCTGGCGAGTCCATGCAAAAGCTCTCACAAAAGCTTATTTCCACTCGCGGTGTGAAGTATGGCAAGCTGACATTGGCCACGACCGGTCAAGACCTGGTCTAACGCCGTCTTCACCCGGGCTATGGCGACCATTACCTTCCTGCCCGCTTAAATGACAGTTGAGGCTCGTATTAATACGGCTCCCGTCATGAAAAGCGGCCTACGGCAGCGAAGGTATGGTCCAGAAAAAAATATTGATTCCAAGAGATCGAAGCCCCCTGGAGACGTGTCTGTCTGTGACTAAAAACGAAGTCAGTCGAAGTCTCTTTGAGCTGTTTGGGAGCGGTTGCAGAAATTTTGCAGCTTCATAATCCTGTTTTTTAAATGTGTTACGGTTCGACTTGGTCCAATGCCGCGTCGATGCGTTTCAGAAGATCATCCAGATCAACCTCCCAAGTCAATTTATGGATAAACCCCACTGTCTCGGCATCCTTGGACGGATAGGCTGCTTGTGCTGATGCAGCCCCTTTAAGATTTGCAAGCCGAATAAAACAAGGGTTCAGGTAGGGTTCTGGAAAAATTTCAAACAGGAGTCGAAGATTATCCGAATACACAATGTTGGTGAGCCCTGCTCCATGTGGTCCGACGATAATTTCCGCCTGAGAAAATACCTGAATCTGCTCGCTATACGGTAATTCACCAGGAGCAATAACGGTGAAACCACGTTTCTCCATGGCGGCGGCAAGCTCGCTTTCATTTGCAAGCACACGACGTTCGGCATCATGACGGCTGACATACAGACGTTTTCCAGATTGTACTGCAGGCGTTTGTTCCTCTGTACGTTCTGCCAACCTTTTTTTTATGACCTGGTATCCATCAAGAATCGTTGGATGTGGTGAAAAAGCTTCCCCTCGCAAGACGGTGGGATAAAAAATATCATCGGCTGTATAATGTCCAGGGCGCAACTCAAATCGATTCTCCACGCCAAGCAAATCCAGAGAGTCACGTTGCCATTGTGCAAGCGGCATAGTGACAACGCAGACATCGTCCATACCAAGTTTTCGTGCCTGAGTGATTGCCGGTAACGCATCAATATGCCAGTGGAAATAGTCCCGATGACAAGCATTAAATAAAATCAGACTGGTACGTGGGATATCAAGTCGACGCGCAACGGCCGGAAAACGTACACAATGTGTTTCCGGTGCATGACGCCAAAACAACGCACTATCATTCAGGTATTCTGTTTCTGGAACAAGACGATTCTGTGCATCGTAGACATGCAGTGAGTATCCGCTGATTTGGGCTCCCGGTAAATAATACAATTGTTGTGGAGCCGCCGTATACGGCACATCCAACGATTTCAGGAATTGCGCCAAGGCAGCTTGATTTTTTTCAACATTGAGCAAGCGGGGGCGCGGTACGGCTGTTTGGGGATGCACGACAAACCGGGATGCTTGCCGTTTGACAACAGCATCTTTCCATTGTTGTGCGGGCAATCCGGGAAGATCGTTTTGTGCAGAAAGCTTACATTCTTTAGCCTCAACAACAGCCCCGGATGTATCTGTAAGACGAATCAACTCGGAAGGCTCTCTAATATCAATACAACTTCGTACATTCTGCGAATACTGCTTATAATACAAAAAAAGATACTCACTGAATATACCGCCAATACGCTTGTCCAATTGTTCTAAATCGCGTTTGGCTTGTGGAGCATTGCGTTCATGAGTGTCAAAGAGCAACTTCTGATGAATGACACTATCTGGCGTATAATGGGGAAAAAAACGTTGAAGGCCATGCGATTCAAACCGTTTCACATCGAACATATTTGCCATGCCTTCAAAACGGGAAAGACCACACAAAGCCGTATGAGGACGATCTTTTAACTGCTCATACGCAGCAAGGCGCATGTCGATAGAAGCAAGAGCTGGAATAAGATCATAATTGTTATCGCGAATAATAAGGAGATCGCGTGCCAGCTTATACAGCCAACAGAACGATTCAATACTTCGCAGGACCTCACGCGTCCCAAAATGGTAGGGAGCAAAGACGATATCCCATTGCGGACTTGAAGAAAGATCAAGGTCAGTAATAACAATAGCGTTATGACCATCATCTTGTGCTTTCTTTGCTTCCTGTTCCGTTTGCATGAGAAACGTAATATCTACATTCCCCTGAAACGGAAGGATATCGAGCCATATTCTATTCCGAGCAAGAACAAGTACTTGTACTAAAGGAACCAAACCTGTCACCGTCTTTTTCGCCTCCTCATGTTCATATCGCCTGCTCGTAATTTCTTTTTAGCGTGGTGTCGATTCTTCATATTTCATAAATGCGAGGGCGGCAATCAACGACCAATAAATTACTATTAAATTCAGAAGAATACGGGAAGATAAAAAAGACACGAGAAAATGCAGCAGATCTATTGGCAGAAAAACGAAAAGTCGCAAATTCAATTCGTTTTACGGCTTCCTTTCCAAGGAGCCATCAATCACTCATTATATCTTTCAGAGAATAACACCGAGCAATTAAAGCAAAAGCCTCTTTGCTTGGCAAGGGGCGAGACATGAGAAATCCTTGTCCATAATCGCAACCAGCCTGTGTCAAGACACCGAGAACAGCTTCGGTTTCAAGTCCTTCAGCAATGACATCAAGTTCAAGTCCATGCGCAAGATCAACAATGGAGTGCACAATGTCCTGGTCTCGGCCCGGATGATCTAAATTTTGAACAAAACTTCTGTCAATTTTAATGACGTCAAGTGGTAAAGATCGGAGGTATCCCAATGAAGAATACCCCGTACCAAAATCATCAAGCGCAATCGTTACGCCTTGAGCATGTGCAGCTTCAAGCACTTCCGTAGCAATTTCCAAATCATCCATCAGAACAGTTTCGGTGACTTCCAAACGAAGACGATGCCCAGGGAGGCCGGTGGATGCAAGAGTTTGCCGAATTTGACCAACGGGATCCCCCTGGTAGATTTCACGGCCCGACACATTCACGCTCATCGTCAGCGGGGTGTCCTCCTCAAGTTTGTCCAACCAATCAACCATCTGCTTGCACGCTTCGCGCAACACATACGGCCCAATCTCCAAAATAATACCTGCATCTTCGGCAACAGGAATAAATTCAGCAGGTGAGACGATCGTTCCATCGTGTCGTCTCCACCTCACTAGAGCTTCAAAACCAGCTAATTGCAACTCGTTCAAATCAAAATACGGCTGATAATAAACAATAATTTCTCCTGCTGGAACTGCTCGCCGCAATCCCTGTTCCAGCTCAACGCGTCGAAGTAAATCTCGATACATGTCTTTATCAAATACTTCGGTTTGCCCTTTTCCACGATGTTTCGCCCGATACATGGCGATATCAGCGTCTCTAAGGACATCCTCGGGAGTCAAATAGCCTGTCTTACATAACACTAAACCAATGGATGCACTGAGGACAATTTCACTTCCTCCAACTCGAAATGACTGATTCAAGACAGCATGAATATCTTTCGCCACGTGCAACGCGGCAAAAAGATCAATAACCGGAGAGATAAGAACACCGAACTCATCGCCTCCGAAACGAGCGACCAGAGCTTTGCCGGCAAGAAGTGCTTTGAGTCTACTGGAAAAACGACTCAATAGATCATCGCCGACGGGATGTCCGAACCCATCGTTAACAAGTTTAAAGTTATCCAAATCAAGAAAGAGCATGGCGAAACGCAGTTTATCGTGGACCGCCGTTTCAATAGCGGAACGCATCTGCTTCAGAAAAAAGCCTCTGTTGGCTAACCCGGTCAATTCATCGTGATAAGCTTGGTGTTTTAACTTGTTTTCTACGAGCTTACGATCCGTTATATCTGAGACAAACCCTTCAAACGCAAGGACTTCTCCTGTAGAACTTCGTCGAGCTCGCACATTGCGCATCGTCCAAAAAATGCTCCCATCGTAGTGACGATTTTCACTTTCAAAATCATGGACCGCTCCGGTTGTTAGTATACGTTCATGCAGCAGGCAACGTTGCTTTGGGTCAACATAGATTTGTATCGCAATGTCCTTGACAATACGAAGGACTTCTTCTGGAGATTCGTACCCAAAAATCTGCGCAAAATGACGATTGACTTGAATATAATGTGCATGAGGCTCGGGTAGACTTTGGTAAATTCCAACAGGAGCCAGTTCCACAAGCAAACGATACCGTTCCTCAGCCTGCCGAAGTGCATTTTCAGCATGTTTGTACCGACTCATATCCCGAGCAAAACTCGCGAGTTGGACAACATTCCCCTGACCATCATGGATAGGGTGAAACGTGACCCACGTCCATCGTTCGCCGACGTGTTCCTCAAAAAAAACAGGCTTGCCCGTGTTAAACACCTGACGAATAGACTGTTTTCTCTGATCGACAATTGCTGGTTGATAAAAATCGAATATTGTCTGCCCCAATAAATCGTCAGGTTTTAGTCCTCGCTTCCTCGCTGCTTCATCATTGAGTGCCTGAACTCTTCCATCAATGCTTAAAAGGACAACGGAGTCAGTCGTTGCATTGAGAAGCGCTTTGATGCGACTGGCGTAATCGTGAAGAGCCTGCAACCTTTCGGCATCTTTTTCGGTACGTTGTGCGAGATCATGCGCCATATGCTCAAAGGCTTGCGCCACCAAACCGAGCTCTCCCCACTCGGGAACATCTTGTATGTGAACGTTAAAGTGCCCTAAACCAATTAACCTGGCTGTTCGAACCAGTGCCGCCGCAGGTCTCAAAATGTATATGTGACTGATTAATCGAGTAATCCAAAGAACAAGAATGGCAACACCAAGCGCACCAAGAAACGTATTTCTCATCATGCGATCAGCTCTTCGAATCTGTGGACTGGATGATATATCGGCAAGTGTCGACATCGGCTCCTTTTGAGGACGAGTTTTCATTTCGAATGCTGGTCTTTCCTGAGTTTGAACATGTCCCAAGGCTTGATCAATAAGAAGTTGACGACTTTGCAGCCCGGTATAGAGCGCGACACACAAGGCCGGGGTCAATGCCAGGCAAACAAGTCCAAAAAGTAATCCCCGAAGAGATTTCCAAGGCCAAACATACGTGTACAACCGGGCTTGGTCTTGGGGGACATTATGTATTGAGTTCTTGGGTAAGTTCATGAAGATCTTCAGCTGTTCTGGTCAGGTGGTGCAGCGCATCAAGAGCATCTTTCATTCCATCGGCTGTCTCCGATGCCACAAGGTTGACCGCATCCACGGCTCGATTGATTTGTTCGGTTGCAGCCGATTGTTGTTGGGAAGCAGCAGCAATAGATTGCGCCTGCCCTGCTGCATCATCGGCAAATTGGCTTATCTTATTCAACGCTTCGGATGACGCGACAACCAAGCGGTTCGCTTCATCAACTGCTGAAATGGCCGAGTCCATCCCTTCCTGATTACGCTTGGTTGCTGATTGAATCGCATGAACTCGTTCGGCGACTTCTTTCGTTGCGGCCATAGTCTTTTCAGCAAGTTTCCGAACTTCGTCTGCCACAACGGCAAAACCACGACCGGCATCGCCAGCACGGGCAGCTTCGATAGCAGCATTGAGCGCTAACAAATTGGTCTGATCAGCAATTTCATTAATGACATCAATGACTTGACCAACGGACTCAGCATTCTTGCTCAAGCCGGTCATTTCAGATTGCAACCCTTGTGCAATTGTATTGACTTGCTGCATGGCTTTACCCGCTTCATCTGCGACGAGAAGGCCCTGGACGGCATTGTGTCTGGTCGATTCCGCCGCTGATGCCGCACTGCCAGCATTGCGAGCTATTTCAAACACTGTTGCGCTCATCTCTTCCATGGCTGTAGCCGTTTCCGTCACACGATCTTTCTGCATCATGGCTCCTTGGGCGACATTTTCCGCTTGCTCGGTCAGTCCAACAGCTGACCCTGCTAAATTTCGCGCAATATCATCAACACGGCCAGCCACATGTTGCATGCGCTCAAAAAGCCCACGAACCTCATGCTCACGCGAGTTGGCTTCTGCTGATGCCTGATCGGCTTTTTCAGCCTGAAGTTTTGCTTTCTCCTCACTCACAAGGACTTGACGCATTTTTTCATCAAGGCTGGAAACCATCGCAGTAATATCATTGCGCAATTCAGCGAGTTCACCATGAAAATCTCCATGAGGTTTTGCCGTAAGTTCACCTCTCGCGACGGCTGCCGAATAACTTCGAAGAGCCCCCAGTGAACTATTGATGCCTGCAATAATCCACAGGATCATTGCAATCACAATGGCAACAGTGGATCCTTCTAAAATGACACCGATCCGATCGACACGAGTGACAAGAGTATCGTGTTGCTCTTCATATACTTTGCGCAGGTTAACAACCAAGGTTTCAAGTCGTCTTCCCGCCTGGATAAGGTGATCCGCTTGCAGCACGAGTTCATTATGTTGGTCGATATATTTGGTAAAATAAGATCTATAAGCTTGAAGTAATGGACTCACCGAATCATTGGCAGGAAAAGAAGATTTCAAATCTGTAAGATATTTCAATACGCGATTGGAATATAAAGCTTCACCTCGCAGGATAAAATTCTTTTCCTGTCGCCGGAGTTGCAACAATGCAATAAGCAAATCTTTATTGTTTCGAGAAGTGATGGCCTCTTCAAGCTTGCGGGCTGCCATGACAAAGTCATGCTCCAATCCCGAATCGAGTTTCCCCATAGCTTGGTCTGCTCGAGAAACTTCAGTAAATGCTTCGGAGTAGGATTGGAGTGCGACGAGAATCGTCTTTATGGTACCGGCCATATCAGGGTCATCTCGAGCAATGCTATCAAGTTGCGTCCCAATTCGTGCTATTGCTGCTTCAGCTTTTTGAAGGGAATCGGCATCATGCCTGATCAGAAAATTTTTTTCTTGGCGTCTGGACTGCAACACATCCAATGCAGCTTCGGACATGAGGCTTTCACGATAATTTACACTATCAACGAGGATAATGCCCACACGGTCAACAACAAACATACAACTGAATCCTGCAACGCATATACATAAGAGAAGAAGCAACTTTTGTTTAATTCCCATGACGCCCTTCTTTGTGTTATCTTTTTCTATACACTGTATTCATGATTCCATTCTGAGGCATTTTCCATGCCAAAAAGAACTCTTCATCAAATCCCCAACAGACAGAACTTTTCTTTCTCTTGGTGAAATAAAATATTGTTGATCTCACATGCTTTTTTACAAATCGTAAAAAAAGCTGACAGTCTTTTCAGGAATTTATTGAGTACAAATACGAAATCTCTGCGACCCCCTCGAAAAATTTTCTTCATTCTATACAACTGAAGGGTAGATATACGCGATGCTGAATGACTGTTTTTCCGACGAAATGACAAACAACCTGACAGTACGGAACCAAGTCAAGACAACACAAAATACACTAAGAAAAAAAATCAAAGAAAAACAAGCCGGATAGACACTTCGTATATCAATGGAACTGGCATCTATTTTGCCTTCTGTCCAACATCCCTGGTCTTTCTTTACACGTGTACCACCATCTCTCTTTGAGCCAGGGCAAAACAGGAGGAAACCATGCAAGAATATAAACTCCTTGTTGTGGACGATGAAGCGGATTTTGTTCGTAGTTTAGCGGAACGGCTTCAAACGAGAAAAATGAAGGCCGAAGTTGCTCTTTCCGGAGAAGAAGCGTTAGCAAAAACTAGTGTAGACGAACCAGAAGTCATGGTTCTTGATCTCAAAATGCCCGGTTTGGATGGATTGGAGGTATTGCAACGCATCAAGATGGCCTACCCGACAACCCAAGTTATCATTTTAACCGGACACAGCTCCCTGGAAACCAAGGAGCAGGCAGAAGGCCTTGGAGCGTTTGCTTACCTGGAAAAACCCGTAGAGATTTCCACATTAGTAAGAATCGTCAAACAAGCTCACGATCAATTTTTACAGATTAAAAAACAGGTTGATGCCGCTCTTATGGGGATGGCGATGTCATCAATCGCCTGTCAGCCCGATATGGCTCGTAATGTGATGGCCGAGGTAAAGGATGAGTAGCTTTGCAACGGGTCCGGCGTGGCGAACAGACACCCCGCTTGGACCCACAAGTCTTTTTCAGGAGCGTTGTGAGAACATGACATCGGTACTTCTCGTCGATGATGAAACCCGATTTCGACAGGTTCTCGTCAAACGTCTCTCACGGCGTGGTTTTCAGGTTTTCGAAGCCGCCAATGGAGCAGATGCGTTGAAGCGCATGACGAAAACCCCCTGCGAAGTCGTTGTGCTTGATGTAAAAATGCCAGATCTTGATGGGCTGGAGGTTCTGCGGCGCATCAAAGACCAATTTCCGTATACAGCTGTTATCTTACTCTCTGGCCATACCAGTATCGAGGATGGTATGAAAGGTATGAAAGCCGGAGCATATGACTACCTCTCCAAGCCCGTCGACCTCGAAGAACTCGCCAAAGTTATCCGTTTGGCGCATATCAATCAGAAAAATAACATTTCCCTTTCGTGAAATACGGCCGGCTTCGAAATGAAGTCTGTGAACAATCCAAGCCGGCCATTTCTCGTAACACCACATATTTTATACGAGAGAACTGTCGTGCACTTCCGCTGTTTCCTGCTCAGGAACGCCGGTCCAACGGCAACGCATTGCAGACACTTGATCCATTTCGCGTTGTAATCTGGCTCGTACAAGCGCGACCTGTTCAGCATTATTCATAATCATATCGAGCTGCCGTGTATGCATGAGCAAATAGCCGAGTACCCGCAATCCACATTCCATGTCAGATCGGCTCAAACGTTCGAGTCGAGCGGCAAGGCGATCCTCACGCAAATCCACCCGAAAGCCATGCAATTCAAGGAGTTCCCCCACCATCGCGACTCTCCGTTCTCGTCGCATATCGTCAGCCGCTCCCCCCTGAAAACGAAAACTCGCATAATTTTCCCGAGCATGCTCACTCACCATGGATTCGACCTGAGCAAAATGGTAGCCGAAGCGTGAATGTAAGGAACAGAAATTTTTCGAAATCATAAAATAATTGCGACTGGAATAATGTGACGGCATGGCTGGATCAAGAGATCGATTCATGGTCGAGTTAAACAGGACCGACATGAAGCCACGCCCATCAATAGCGGGCGGGCCTTGCCATGGCACCGCGATAATACCATCCCAGAGAGCCCTCATGGGAATGGATACGATATTATCAAGGTGCACATACTTTCCGGGCATTTCTTTGGCAATACCATCGCTGAGATCAAGTACCCACCACTGCATGGTCACACTGGTGACTAGACGTTTTCCCGAAAATTCCGGGTTCTCATGATGTTTGCCGAATCGAAATAACTCATGCACAGCTTTCTCATGGCAAAATCTCGTCACATCATGAACCGTTTCACAGTTGGATGCACGAAACGCCGGGGAATCCGGATCAATCAATGTCAACGGAGCTATGTGTCGAGAAACGTCTTTGAGCGTTGCAAGGACCGTACTGCCTTCCATAAGGTTACGCGGTCTTGGCCGACGCGTGAGTAACGTTGGAACCGTACCTCCAAAAATGGCTTTGTTATCGGCATCAACGGTAACCACTCCCGCATCGGGCAAAATTTCAAGTGCTCCGGTCAATCCAAACAGAGCAGGCACTCCAAATTCACGGGCAACATTGGCGAGGTGTCCCGTCACGGAACCTTGCTCCGCCACGACGGCGACAGCTCGAGAAAGCAACGGCGCCAATCGCGGCGATGATTGTCTGGCAACGAGAACAGCGCCTTTTGGAAAAGACAGCATATCAGCTTCTTTAAACACTTTATGGATATTACCGACGGCAACGCCACGGCTGGCCGTGACACCACCCGACACGAGAGCTCCACCACCAACTGTCACGTCATCCTGAATTTCGAGTGAAGGTTCGGCAATCGTTAAAGGACGGCATTGCAGTAAAACAAGGTTGTCTATTGCATCAAAAGCCCATTCAACATCCATAGGTCGATTATAAAAGGCCTCAATAGCCAACCCCAACTCAGCGAGTGCCATCGCCTGTGAAACGCTTAATACCGAGGCTCGGTGTTGAGATTCCGGCAACGAAACCTTCCGCACGCCTTCAACCGGTCCACACTCAAACCGAAACGTCTTTTCGGCCACGACCGACCGCAAAATAAGCGGGGCTCCGCCACGGCGCATGGCGTATAAATCACTCGGTGCGCTGCCATCAACAACGGCCTTCGGCAAACCGAACACCGCGCTGAGCAACAGTTCTTCCTCCCCTCCTGGCATGGGATTGCGTGTATACATCACTCCGCCTCGTATGGCATTGATCATACGCAAGCACCCGACGCACATCGGTGTTTCTTCGTCCGCTATTCCACGAGCAAGGCGATAGCTCATCGCTGTCAATCCATACTTCGATGCCACCACTTCTTTGTATGCTGTAAGCAAACTTTCACGGCTGACATTGAGTTCGGTTCGATACTGACCGGCAAATGAAATCGAAGCAAAATCTTCACCGACAGCGCTTGATCGCATCGCCAGGTGGAGTTGACGTTCGTGACGTTGCGCCAAATCGTCATATGCAGCATAAATGGCTTCAGCCAAATCGTCAGGGACTTCTGCGGCAATAACCATTTGTTGCAAATGCTGGCTCAGCCGATGCAAATCGTCCATGTCGTCTGCCGATGCAAGACTGGAAAGTCCTTCCTGAATGCGTTCCTGGAGTCCGGTCATTTTTAAAAAATGCATAAACCCGGCGGAAGTGATCACAAAACCTTCCGGAACAGCAACACGCATGACCGAAGCCAATTCGGCCAAACTTGCCATCTTTCCGCCAACAAGATCAGCTCTTTCCCGATCTGCTTTGGAAAAATCAAGTACAAACGGTCCCGCACGCTCCGATGTACGCAACCGCAGACACGGCTCGATATTCTCGCGCATTTTTGCCAAACGGTCGGCTAAGGCATCATATTTCTGTGGTGCCAAATCCATAAGCCCCATGGCCATGGTTCGTGCGGACTCCACAGCAGTCAAGGATCTGGAGCGAACAAACGCCATGCCGAACAGACGCTCACCACGCAAACCCGCATCCAGTTCGGACATGACTTCCAATGCTTGGTTATTGGCCCGTATGATGGAAAGAAACAGTTCATAGCGTCGCCTGAATTCTTCTCGCAACGATGCAATGTCGCGAATTCTGTTTTCTCGCTTTGCAGCCGAACGGCCAAACAAACGATCGAACCATCCCATTATCTGTCCTTGCGCTTGCGAGTTGAGTGGAGAGAAAAAGGCCGGAACGGGGTCCGTCCCGTTCCGGCCCACAATAAACCGGTATTTTTTCGTCGATCAATGCTCAAGCTTGAGTCCCCATCCTTCAAACATGAATAGGATGGCAAAACCATACCAAAGGGTATATACAACATAGAAGATCAAAGAGAAAATGACGACGCCGATCTTATCCATAATACTTTGTGGGGCGATACCATAATAATTGTATGCCGGTTCCACTCCACGATTCATGATATAAATGACATCGCTTGCTGCAGCAAACATCTTTTGCTTTTTGAGCTGCTTATCCATACTGCGAAGAATGTCCCACCATGCATATATAGCGACTCGGGGGCGCATTCCACGTCGCTCAGAAACAACGTCGCCACGGTTATAGTACATATCCTCACAATCGGCGACTACAGCGAGAAGCATCGTACTTAAATCACCAACAACATGTACTTTACCACCTTCTACGGTAGCAGACAGACCGGAACTCGACAACAGTGCGGGTATAATTTCTTCAAACTCTGCAGGAATGGAAAGATTGACATCAATGGTTTTTCCTTCTTGAGCTTTTGCCTTTTCCGTAATCTGCTCCATATAGTTTACAGATCCCTTGGAAATGGAGTTATACAACCTATCCATATAGGCCAGACCATTGGTACCGTTTTCAAAGATTGGAGCAAAGAACAACGCCAGTACTCCAAAAAAGAGGACGATCATACCGATCCCTCCGAAAAATTCCTTACGATTGGCGATCATGATATCACCTCCTCACCTTTGAGTACACTCAAGTTCTTGATAAAAACGCTCAAAACCCACAGGCCAAACCCGCCAATAACGAGAAAGAACGCCCATACGCCGACTTGCTCAAGGCCCGAAGCCATAGCTGGAGAGATATCGAGCACTTCCAGACTGCGCAGCTTGGCTGGTAGTGCAAAAATCCGGTTCACAAACCCGGAAAGAACAGCCATGGCGTAGAAACCGCGAATTGTAATCCCTTTGACAACCTTAGTGACCAACGCTCCAACTTGGATTCCAAGTAACGAACCGAGAAGCATTCCCATCGCCAAGGTGTAAAAAATAAAGCCGTAAATAGCGTACTGTGTGATGGAGCCATAACCGGCAGTAAAAATAATCTGGAAAATATCCGTACCAACTGTTGTTGCCGAAGACACGCCAAGCATGTAGACGAAAATGGGGAAAGTAAGAAAACCGCCACCAACCCCCATGATCCCTGCAGCCAGCCCGACGATAGCGCCAGACAGAACGAGGAATACCCACGATATCCTCCGCCCGCCTTCGGTGATCCCCTCATCGAAGCGAATCATTGGTGCAATTTTGATAGACTGGAGAAGGCGAGGAAGATTCCCTAAATCGGTGCCTTCGCCTCCGCCGTGCGCGCCGTGGTCGACGACTTGCGGACCTTTCTTCATGGCACGCGATGCTTTCAAATAGTCGGTCATGGCGTATGCACCGAGAAATCCGAGCATGAGGCAATAAATAGTTGTAATGAATGCATCGGACAAGACTGGATTCAGTTCATACAACCACCGGTTGAGCATCCCACCACCTGTTGTTCCAGCCACGGCTCCAATGAGGAAGACCAAAGCTAACGCGACGGATACGTTGCCCAATTTGCGGTGAATGACGCTCCCCATGATGGCTTTTGCAAAGATATGGAACAAGTCTGTTCCGACAGCCAAAATCCCTTTAATCCCTGCACTCATGAGCGCTGGAGCAATAATAAATCCTCCTCCGGCACCGATGCAGCCGGTAATGAACCCGGCGAGAAGGCCAATGGCAATGGAAACAAGAAAAATTCCAAGAGAATAAAATGCAGGAGAATACGCTTTTTTCCCACCGATCATTTTGGGAAGATCGGGCATGACCTGGGATATATCGGCAGCAAACGCGATACCAATGATAAAAATCGGTATAATGAACAACGCCAGCACGGCGAGCCGTTTGCGGGAACCGAGAATGTTCCGACTCATTTCGAGCTCCCATTGCGCGTGCGCCCTTGCCCCCGCCATCATAAAGGCGCCCAGTTCTCTGAAGAAGTTCATGTTCGTATCCTTTTGTGGCTACAGGTTATCGTTCTCGCGCTCAGATGGTTGTGGCTGACCGCGGAATTCCCTTTTCCAAACTATTATCTTGTCGATGCTGACTGGCTCGCTTTCCCGCTTCTTCAATGACATGCAGTAATTCGTCGATGGATATCGGCTTCAACATGTAATCAAAGGCGCCTCCTGACATAGCCTGATTGGCTGCTTCGATATCAGCGTGCCCAGTGAGCAATACAATTTCGATATCTTCATGACTTTTTTTGATACATTCCAATGTTTCCATGCCGTCCATGCCAGGCATTTTCATGTCGAGCACAACCACATCCACACGCTCTTCAGCCAACCGAGACAGCGCCTCCAAACCATTCGGAGCGTCAATGACATCGACACCACGACGTTTCAGGCGTTTGATAAGCGTGGAGCGGAAGGCGGCTTCATCATCCACGACAAGAACACGTAGCGGACGCATGGCGTTTCCCTCCTTCAGCTGCCGCTTGAATGCGACAGACCAGATCGTCGAGTGAACAGGGTTTGACCAAATAATCGAATGCGCCCATTGATCGAAGCTGCTTGGCCGGAAGTTCAGATCCGTGACCGGTCAACATAATCACAGGCAGCATCGGATCCATCAGGCGCAAAATGCGCATTAGTTCGACTCCATCCATGTCCTCCAATTTGAGATCGGCAACGACAACATCAAACTCATTTTTCCTCATAATTTTAACAGCTTCAGCTCCGCTTGCTGCGGTCACGACATTCAAACCGCGTCGGGTGAGACGTTTGCGCATGACGTCGATAAAGCCGACCTCATCATCAACAAGCATGACCCGAAGATATTGTTCTCCATTCACGCGTACATCACTCATAGGGTCGCCTCCAAGGCCGGTTGGTCTTGATCTGGTTCATTCAGATCGTCGTGTTGGATCTCGGCGGCAGGAAGCAATACGGTGAACACGGTCCCTTCTTCCGAACGACTTTGCACCTCGATATCCCCACCCATACGAGTTACGATGCCGTAACAGATGGAGAGGCCGAGCCCTGTGCCCTGACCAACAGGCTTTGTTGTGAAAAAAGGATCGAAGATACGTGAGAGGTTCGCTTCTGGAATTCCTTGGCCATTGTCGGCCACCTGAATAAAGACCATGGGATCATCAGGAGTTTTCCGATTCCCAGTACTGACGACAATCATTCCGCCTTCTCGGCCTATGGCATCAATGGCGTTATTGA
Organism: Desulfovibrio inopinatus DSM 10711; assembly: GCF_000429305.1. Classification (NCBI taxonomy): domain Bacteria; kingdom Pseudomonadati; phylum Thermodesulfobacteriota; class Desulfovibrionia; order Desulfovibrionales; family Desulfovibrionaceae; genus Desulfovibrio; species Desulfovibrio inopinatus. Next base: position 20,050 of record NZ_KE386879.1, on the reverse strand, counting down.
TAAGATTAAGCACCACCTGCTGTAATTCGGTGGAAGAGCCCAAAACGATAGGCAGATTGCCATGAAGTTGGCTTATAATATTGACTTTATTATATCTGGCTCGTTGCTCCACAAGAGACAGGATTTGCAAAACGAGCTCATCGACGGCGATGCGTTGCGTATCTTGACCACTCTTACGCGCAAAATGGAGCAACTTATGGGTGATTTCCTTGCACCGTTGCCCTTGCAAGCGTATTTGCTGCAGGGCACGCATGAATTCGACCAAACCCTCTTCCGGATCTTCATGAAATAAAACACCATCTTCGAGAAGATCTTCCATCCAACCCGCTTCTTCCACCATGATGGCGACAGGATTATTAATTTCATGTGCAATCCCTGCAGCCAATTCACCGATGGCAGCCAGACGACCGGCCTCCACCATCTGCTTATCCATATCCGCTTTTTCATAGTCGGCACGGGCTACCCGAGCAGCCATTCTTCGAGAGAGAAAGATAACGGTTGTAACAATCCCCAGCGTACCAAGAATCAGAACAATGACTGTGACGAGACGGGTACGCATGAGCATCATGTACGCATCTTTGGTGCTTTGCTGATAAACAAGACGCCATGCACCATTCTTGAGCGGAACGATGACAACAATGTGCTCCTCTCCGCTCTCATCGCTCACGATTTTCGTCGTCACGATATCGCTGGAAAATTTTGTTGGGACCGGAGGTAAGACGAAACTCTGACCGGCAGTACCAGGCAACATTTGAGTCTGAAACTCGTTATTGGCATTGAGAATATAGGCAAAACCGGTTTCGCCCACGCGAATATTTTCTACCAGACGACTGAAAACGTTGAAGTCTACCGTGGCGCGCAGAATGCACTTTCCATGAGGTGTACTTTTGGAAACAGCCACGATAAAATGGGGTAACCCACGAAGCCCGAGAAAGACATCGCTTATATAGGTCGAAGCTCCCCGTGCCTGCTCAAACCATTTGGAACCAGAGTACAACGCTTCTTCCAAACGGAATGGTCCTGCATAGGCGACTTGCTTGCCTTCAGTGTCTACAAATCCCAAATCAACAAATTGCTGGCCATATTCACGATGCAAAGACGCCAGAATACGACTTAAAAACTTCGGATCACTGAGTTCTTCACTGGTGAAAATGTCCGCTAAAAACCGAATGAGTCCGAGTTGTTGATTGAGATAGGTTTCAATCTCATGTTGATGCTTAAGGACAAGCTCTTTCAGATGATCATGGATTTTTTCTTTGTAGGCGCTATGGAATTGGTGAATAAAGATAGCCGTGACAAGGAGCATTGGCGCTAAGGCAACGGCGATAATATTCATCGACATATTTCTCGCCAGATGCTTGTAATACTGCTCACCCTGCGGGCGTTCTTTGCGCGAGGTGCTGATCCTGTTCATGCCATCTCCTTGCCTTCTGTCTGCAAACTTGTAAGGGCAAGGACTATGCCGACATCTCGACTTGTGAATTTCGTCACAACATGTTGAAAATGCTTTCTTTGTCGGGAGGCATCACATGGATCGTCGAATTTCTTTCTATTTTCTCTGTCAGCTTTTTTTACACTTCGTAAAAAAGGCTTCCAAATTCGCAACTGGTTCGACCAAGACAGGCGGAAAGATCATAATCAATTCAACCCTCCACAGCGTATAACGCTGCATCATTCTTGCAGAAGACGACAGAGCATCATAAGCAGTACTGAGAAAAAACAAATCCCTCACTCACCGAGGGCTATCATCCATAGAGAACATACCACCTGGAATATTCAACTCTATTGGCAACCGCCCCGGAGCAAAGACACACGTATGGAAACGGAATTATCAGACAGAAAGCAATTGAACAGTTCATCCAAAGGATGGAGGCTCGGATTACGACGACGCATCATTCTGTGTTTGACCGGCCTTGCACTGACGGCCATTGCCGGAGGCATCACCACTGCATGGTATTCATATGAAGCCCGCCATCTCTTGGAAGTCATCATTGACCAAGATATGCAAGGTCTTCGTATCGTGGAACGTCTTGCTACTGAGCTCAGTATGCAGAAAGGTTATACAACCTATTATGCTTTAAGCCTTGATGAGTCCTACCTCAAAGACTTGGCAACACATACTGACATGTTTGATACATTAATGAGCAAAGCCATGCTGCATCCCTACTCCGAAAAGAATCATGCTTTGCTGGAAACTATCAATACGGAATACAGGCATTATGTCGCCGACAGAGCGAAAGTCATCGAACTCTATTCACAGGGATTTGCAGACGAAGGAGCCAGACAACACTGGGCAATACGAGGCGTCTTCGACAAGATCAGCGGCCAAGTCGCGTCACTTCGTGCAGCTCAAGAAAGTCAAATCCACAACGTTGTCGATAATGCCAAGTTGGATGCAACTGCAATGATGTACATGGCATGGGTGGCGGTGTTTATCGCCGTCATCATTGCCTTAATTTTGGGATATGTACTCATTCGAAAAGTCTTGGATCCCATTCGGAGAATGGCGCAAGAAGGACAGTCACCAATCGTTTTCAAGGGAACAGACGAAATTGAAGCCATTGACAAACGCATGCATGGACTGATGGATGACATGGATCGAGCACGAGAACATGTCATGCAAACCGAAAAACTCGCCCTTGCCGGAAAACTTGGCGCCGGGGTTGCGCATTCCGTTCGTAATCCTCTCACTTCGGTAAAAATGCGTTTGTTTTCGCTCAGCCGGACACTTCGATTAGATGCCACACAATCCGAAGATTTCGAAGTTATTACGGAAGAAATTGGCCATATCGATACGATTCTTCAACATTTTCTTGAATTTGCCAGACCTCCTGGCCTTCGTCGTGAAATCGTCACGTTAGCCGAAATCGTGGATAATGCGGTTCGATTACTCACCTACCGCCTTGATTCGTACGGTGTTGAAGTCAAAATGGATCTTACGGGCGGAAATCGTCCTATCCATGCCGACCCGGAACGCCTGAAGGAGGTGCTCGTCAACCTGTTACTCAATGCCTGTGAAGCGATGCCTGGTGGTGGTAGAATTTTGATCACGACGTACAGTCGAGCCGATGCATCAGGACGACGCATGGCAATACTTCAAATTCGAGATTGGGGGCCTGGCATCCCCGAAGAACTTCAAGGGAGAGTCTTCGAACCATTCTTTAGCACCAAAGAAGACGGTTCCGGACTTGGGCTGGCCATTACCTGGCGCATCATCATGGAACACGGGGGCACTGTTGAAACTCGTATCCCCGAAGGGGGTGGCGCTTTGTTTGAAATCGGCCTGCCCTGTAAGGAACCTTAATCATGGCAGACATTCTCATCATAGATGACGACCCACGACTGCGACAAAGTTTTGCCAAACTCCTAACATCCGAGGGACATACCACCCGACAAGCACCGTCAGGCGAAGCAGGACTTGAACTCATGCACGAGAAATTGCCGGACATGGCCGTTATCGATTTACGGCTTCCAGGCATGAATGGCTTTGAGACCTTCAAAGCCATGCGTGACATAGAACCGCGCATGCCCGTGGTCATCATGACTGCTTATGGAACAACGGAAACGGCTATTGAGGCGACCAAACTCGGGGCGTACGACTACGTTCTAAAACCCTTTGATATTCCGGTCTTTCTCAAGCTGGTGGACAATGCACTCCAAGCTGGAAAATTCATGCGCAGTCGGGTCGATATGTCCTCCGAGCCGGATACAACCCGTGGAGAAGTGCTCCTTGGTCGGAGCCAATGCATGCAGGAATTGTTCAAAGCTGTGGGACGTGTAGCTCCGACTGATGCCACGGTATTAATACGTGGAGAATCCGGGACCGGGAAAGAACTTGTTGCTCGAGCTGTCTATCAACACAGCTTACGTTCTCACAAACCGTTTATGGTTATCAACTGCGTCGCCATCCCAGAAACACTCCTGGAGTCAGAACTTTTCGGGTATGAAAAAGGGGCGTTCACTGGTGCCACCAACCGACGTATTGGGAAAGTGGAGCAAGCAAATCACGGTACGGTCTTTCTCGATGAAATTGGAGATATGCCACTCACCATTCAAGCAAAAATTCTGCGATTATTACAGGAGAAACAAGTGGAACGTCTGGGAGGACGAGATACTATTCCCGTTGATGTCCGTATACTTGCCGCGACGAATCGTGACTTGGAAGCAGCTGTTCAAGATGGACGTTTTCGTGAAGACCTGTATTATCGTCTAAAAGTGGTATCACTCCACATCCCTCCTCTTCGTGAACGGGGAGAAGACATCGCCCATTTGTCAAATTTTTTCCTGGCTCGCCACTCACGGGACGTTGGTATCGACAACCCTGGCCTCACAACAGAAGCGAAAGATATCCTTCGCGCCTATCATTGGCCTGGCAACGTCCGAGAACTCGCCAATACACTGCATAAAGCCGTTATTTTTTCTCGAGGTGGACCTATCCAAGCACAAGACGTTTCATCGATCATCGGACAGCCAGGAAAACAACAGTCCGGCTGTGTTCCCGATAACGAAGCTTTGGAACATTGGATACAAAATACACTCAATCGCAACTCCGGTGAAAATGCTCTTGAATCCATAACCGACCACGTTGCCGCGCTCACCATTAAAACCGCGTTGGCTGCCACTGGTGGCAATCGGACACGAGCAGCCAAATTATTGGGTATCTCTAGACCGACGCTCGTTGCCAAAATAGACAAGTACGGCCTGCGGATTGATGCAAAAATAAGTTGATAATTTTTTTTCAACTCGTCAAAGAACGTGACACCCTCTCCCCTATGGTGCATGCCAACTTGTATTTAAAACATATGATATCTCAAATGATTAGCTTAAGGCAAAGAGTATGCTCGTCTGGCATACCCTTTGCCTATCCAAAGCTATGGCAACTTCTGCTCAAACGATTCTTCTTTGCGATCGCAATCCTAATGTAAGAAATTTGCTGCTAAGGGAATTTACAAGCAGACATTTTCAGGTGTGCACAGCCCAAAACGGAAAAGAAGTGTTGCATTTCGTCAATGGAGCACATCCACCAGCACTTATTCTCATGGATATGGAACTCTCGGGATGCGATCAGAAATTCTGGGACATGCTTCTCAATCGTCCCCGAGCCCCTATTGTTGTTCTTCATACGTTTGGAGAAGAAAATATACCGAAAGCATTGCTGGGCAAAGTCGCCCGAGTTCCCAAAGATGGCAATATTGAAGCTTTGATTCGTGCAGTGGGCTGGTGTCTCGAACGGCTGGCAGGTCGTTATGTCCACCGCGATAATACATTCAAAACGACAGACTTTTCATCGTGAACATATTGGCTTTCGTTAAAAAATATTCAAGTCAAAGGTACGCGACAAGACGCGACAAAAGGACATCGCAGACGTGCTGTATATCTTGAGCAATCATCCTGCATTCGTCGATCGTTTTTTCTCTCGCTGCATGTTCCATGCGAGTAGCCAAAGTATGGAGCGCTTGAGAACTGACTGGTACTGCAGAATTGGCGAGACTATGCGCTTCTTCGGCAATAGCAGTTACATCTGCATCATATATTGCCGTATTGAGGCGTGTTAAAGAAACAGGAAGTGCATCGCTGAATTCTGTTACCAATTCTTTAAACAACTCTGGATGAGACTGGTATCTTTTTTCAAATGTTTCAGAATCGAATATCGTATTTTCATCCTTGAGATTGATTATTGGGGCTTCGTTCGATGCCTGATGTACTTCAGTTTGTAATATTTCGTTTATAACACGATTTAAAGACGACATACTAACCGGTTTTGTTATGCATGCATTCATCCCAGCTTGCAAAAAGACTTCTTTTTCACTTTCCATCGCATATGCTGTTAATGCAATGATGGGGATATCGACAGGAATACGCTTGTCTCTTCCAGAACGGATATTTTCTGTTGCTTCAATACCATCCATTTCCGGCATACGTACATCCATAAGCACAATATCAAAGGATTCCTTAACCAGAGCATCAAGCGCTTCTTGACCGCTTTTCACTGTAGTTACTCGATGTCCGTCTTCTTCGAGAAAATGGAGAAGAAATTTACGATTAATGGCATTATCTTCGGCTAAAAGAATAGACAATGGTCCGAGAGCATTGTCCCCTTCATGCTTTGACACCTCATCTCTACACTCAGACGCCAATACACCGGCTTCTTTCAATGAAACAGTAAAGTGAAACGTGCTTCCTTGATTCACAGTACTTTCAACCCATATCGTTCCACCAAGCATGCTCGTTAACCGTTTGCAAATTGCCAACCCCAGCCCAGTGCCCTGCTGAATCATTTCTGAAGCCACTTCAAGTTGGCTGTAATTCTGAAATAATCGTGGAATATGATCTTCTGAAATGCCAATTCCTGTATCTTCAACACTGAACTTCAGTAAGGTTCCTTGAGCATTCCGGCCAATGTGAGAAACGTGAACGAGGACATGACCTCTTTCTGTGAATTTAATAGCATTATCAGTTAAGTTCCGTACGATTTGACAGAGTCTGACCGAATCACCGTGTACACCATCAGGAACACCCTCCTCAACACTGAGTTCAAGAAGTACGCCTTTACTCGTTGCGCGAAATTGAAGAGGACGTAAGGCTTTTTCGAGTGTTTCACGTAAGGAAAAATCCGTTGGTGACAGACTGAGTTTGCCAGCCTGAATTTTTGAAAAATCAAGGAGATCATTGATGATCGATAAAAGCGAATCTGCCGCATCCTTGACCATCCCGAGATATTCAGTTTGTTCTGTCGTAATGCCCGATGATGCAAGAACAAGGTCGGTCATGCCGATAATGCCACTTATCGGGGTACGAATTTCGTGACTGATGTTGGCAACAAACATATCCTTTGCTTGGTTGGCCGATTCGGCCAAATTTTTTGCCGCAACAAGTTCAGATTCAATACGCTTCCTGTCAGAAACATCTCGAATGAACACTTGGATATATTTATCCCCAATGATTTTCGCACTGACATCCACGGACAAAAAATGACCGGATTTCTGTCGAACTCGACACTCGGTCCGTATGACTTCACCGGCGACAAGTTCCTTGAAGAGAAGAGGAGCCGTTGCAAGGTCCGCAGGATGAATTAATTCATCATACCGCATTCCGCGTAACTCAATCCGTGCATAACCAAACATTTCCAAGGCTCGTGGATTAGCATCGTCAATCACCGTATCGATATCCATCATGATGATGCCTTCTGCAGCCTGTTCATAAAGCATACGGTAGCGGGCTTCACTTTGCCGCAACGTCTTGACTCTTTCCAAGCGGCTTCCGATATCACGACTGACGCCGAGAATACCTGATATTTTGCCGTGCTCATCATGTAATACCGTCACGGCACATTCAACCATGACAATCTCTCCATTCTGATGAATCAAAGCCAGTTCAACAGTTCGTGGACGTCGAACAAGGCACGGTTCACGCTTGTCATGTACGTTTACCATCTCATCGAAGATGTGCTTGGCCACACGAAAAGATTCAGGCGTGAGCAATTTGTGAACGGCAGTATGTATAACTGTTTTCGAGGGCATGCCGAGCAAACGTTCTACAGAAGGGCTGACATATGAAAAACGCATATCGAGATTGACGCTCCAAATCACATCGACGACGTTCTCTACCAACACTCGAAAGTGTTCTTCCGAATGGATTAAATCTTCTCTGGTCCGAGACAAGCGGTCAATTTGTTCATTCAACCCTTTCATCGTGAACGTCAATTTGTCCGTCATGGCATTGAATGCATGTCCGAGATCCTCGAATTCATCCCCTGTGTCTATATGCACACGCAGGGGAGTATCTCTTGTACAAAGAGATCGAGCCGCATCGGTTACCAATCGAATCGGCCGAAGAATACGACCTGCCAGAAGGTATCCGGCAATTGAGGCTCCAAGGATAATAAGGAGAAGGATGACCAAGACAGGCCATACGGACTGCTGTGAAGCAAAGGAAGATAACGGACGCTCAACGCGAACCAAAAATCGATCATTCCCCAAACGAAAACATGCTGTTGCAGCGATAAGGGAATCAAATGAGTTCAAGGCCGGGAGTGTCGTATGCTCAGTGATACCGATATGAGACGAGACGCGACCGCTTACGCCAGCAGATGTAATGACCCGGCCCGAGGCATCACAAATAAAGACGGTATCGCGTGAGTGATAAGAAAGGTCATTTGTTAAGCGAAACAGTTCTTGCGTACGACACACCGCAATTAAACGGGCAGACGCGCTACCATCGATTGATAGAAATTTTGTCAAAGGGATATCCAGTGTGGCTTCATCATGACCACCACCTCTATCACCTCGTACAGGAATGCGCGCTGTCACCATTCCTTGCACATCCAGGCAATAGATGCTGGAAAAAACTTGTGGAGCTAAATCAATCAGTGTTGAGAGAACTTGAAGCTGTCCTTCCTTGTCGAGATGGACGAGGTTTGTCAAACGAGCAGCATCATGCAGACGAACTTCAAGCGCGTCGATTCGACGTTCCAATGATGACGCGACCCTTTCGGCTGTAGCTTGTTCGATATCCAGAGCATGCTGACGATTCGCTTCGCTCCCCCGCCCCCAAAGAAAAACACCCATAATAATCAGGGGAATAAAGCTAAACACCAAAAACATCCCCAGAAGCTTATTTCGGATGCCTGGTTTCACATCCCTCCCGAATGGGTTTGGTGCCGTTATTTATACAATGCTGTTTTTCCTTACTAAAAACGAACAGCGTCCTCTACGCCATGACACTCATCGTATGATTCTGGTTCGACTCCCTGGGTACTCTCTTCCTCCAAAGCAAAGAGATGTTCTGCATCCACGCGCAACGCACTTACGCTTGCCTGAGACCTTTCTTCATAAGACGGTTGACGATACCACGTGAATTGGCTTCCGCACGAGAATATTCTTCCGGGCTCAAGCCGGCACCAAGCGCTACCGCTCGACGCAGTTCAGCTCCAACAAGATCAGAAGGAGCATGGGCATCATTATTGATGACAAGACACGCTCCATGTGTTCGGGCCAAAGCGGCAACATGACCGTTTGTTAAACTGTGGCCTTTGCGTGTTGTTATTTCGAGAGCAACGTTGTTTTTAGCAGCCAATTCGACTTCTTGCGGTGTTATAAGTCCCGGATGAGCCAGAATGTCTGCACCGGCCTCAATTGCAGCCAAATTTGTCCCAAGGGGCACCGGCTCCACAATGGTTTCGCCATGCACGACCACAATTTCGGCTCCGACGTCCCGGGCTTCCTCTATTAAAGAAGGAATAAGTGGTGGAGGAACATGCGTCAGTTCGACACCAACATAAACGTCGATACCCAAATATGGGCCTTCGCGTTTCACGAAGTCGTGTATACGGTCAACAATAAATGCCAGATTGCTCACATCGGCGTGATCAGTCATGGCCATTGCCGTATATCCGGCTTTCACGGCACGACGGGCGAGTTCCGAAGGAATAAGTTCGCCGTCACTAAAAACGGTATGGGTATGCAGATCAATCATCGTGGGTTCGCTACATTTTGTATTTTGTGTCGTCGAGTGTGAACTTTTCCAAAATCTCTGTCCATTCTTCGGCGTCGTCCGAATGCAAAAGCGGTTGAGAAGCTTCTTTTTCTGTCACAGCCGCCTGCTCCAGTACATCATCATTAACATAAATTGCGGCTTGGGCACGAAGAGCCAAAGCAATGGCATCAGACGGTCGAGAGTCGACTGTTTGCATCTCTTCGTGCATTAAGAGACGAATTTCAGCGTAATACGTTCCATCACGCAACTCGGTAATCGCTACAGAATCAACTTTTGCGCCAACGGTTTCAATGGTTTTCAACAGCAAATCGTGCGTCATTGGTCTCGGCAGACTGACGTTATGCAATGTCATGGAAATCGCCAGAGCTTCCATAGCGCCAATCCAGATAGGGAGCGCCCGTTGATCGTCTTTATCCTTAAGTATCAAAACAGGCACTTGTGTATCTTCATCGACGGCCAGACCGAAAACATGCATTTCAACCATGAACTAAACCGCCTTCCCCCATAAGGAGTGCTTCTTGGCTTCCAAGATATCAACATCACAGATGCTGCCGGTCATGTCAGCGGATGAGGAACAGGTAAAGTTGACAACGCGTCCATACTCATCACGACCGCGCCAAGCCGCAAGACTCCCATCCTTGTTTGAACTCGCCCCTTCAACAAGCACTCGCTGTCGTGTACCAACAGCTTGGCAAAGGTGGGTCTGCGTCAACTTTTCTTGTACTGCTTGCAGTTCTGCGAGACGCCGCGCTTTGACTTCATCTTCCACTTTGGAATCCAACCGTGAAGCAGCTGTACCTGGTCGGTCACAGTACATGAAAGAATAGCTTCCAGCAAATCCTACTGTCTGAACCACTTCAACGGTTTCACGAAAATCATCTTCAGTCTCTGTTGGAAATCCAACAATGATATCCGTTGTCAACGCTATATCCGGTCTTGCTTCACGCAATTTGCGAACCTTCTCAAGATACGTTGCAATGGTATATCGTCGGCCCATTTTCTTTAGAACGTGATCAGAGCCTGATTGCAAGGGTAAATGCAGTGCCGAACTCAAATTCGAGAGTCTTCCAAAAGCGGAGATTACATCGTCACTCAAATCTTTGGGATGCGACGTTGTAAAACGAAGCCGCATAATACCGGGAATGGCGGCAATACGTTCTAATAATTGAGCAAAAGACGTCCCGTCTCCGGCAGTATCAAGACCGAAGCTATTTACGTTTTGCCCTAGCAGTGTAATCTCTTTCACACCTCGTGCAGCGAATTCACGACATTCGGCAACGACTTCATCGCTCGACCGAGATTTCTGTCGCCCACGTACAAACGGCACAATGCAGTAGGCGCAATAATTATCACAGCCCTGCATAATGTTTACAAACGCCTGCGCTGTTAATGCATCATCGACAAACGCGGCTGCTCGTTCTGGATATCTATCGGTAAAGTCAAGTAGGCTGATGCGTGTCCCGGATTCCGAAGCAAGGCGCATGATGGCCGACGGGGCATTCGCAACTCCATCGGCGCCAAACACAAGCCGCACAAAGGGAAAACGTTGAAAGAGTGTTTCACCAACTTGCTGAGCCACGCATCCTCCGACAGCAACAAAAACCGCAGGACGACGCGCAACATGCCGGGCCAATCGACCAAGCAGACTATATACTTTTTGTTCCGGTTTTTCCCGGACGCTGCATGTATTGACGATAAAAACGTCGGCATCATCTTCTCCGGACTCTTTCCAGTCCGCGGCAAGAAGTGAGCGACGAATCCAGTCGGAATCTCCGACATTCATCTGGCAGCCAAAGGTCAAAATATGAAACTTCATAACCCATGATATTTAGCCTATCCCGCGTAAACCGTAAAGCCAACATTGCGACCTTCATTTTCTTATCGCAAGACGCCTTGACGATGAAAGGCCATTATGGAAAAGCAACCTCGAACCGTGTCGGCCAAAGGAACGCACCTCTCGTTCCGGCTCGGAACCAGGTGTTCGCTGCAGGCAAGCTGTTTTTTTTGCAGTATTGCCCCTCATCGTCGCCTTCAGCGTGTTGCCTGACCTATTGGTTTTTACTAACGTTGCGTTAGCCTAACTGACACCAGTGGGTCCTTGACCCATAATCCGCCAAATCTTTTTTGGGGAGAGAAATGTTATGATCTCAAATGATTTATTGTACACCAAGACCCATGAATGGCTCCGCCAGGAAGACGATATTGCCGTTGTCGGCATCACCCATTTCGCCCAGGAACAACTTGGTGATATCACGTTCGTTGAATTACCGAATGTTGGTGACACGATTACGGCTGGAGAAGAAATGGGATCGGTCGAATCCGTCAAGGCAGCCAGTGAATTGTATAGTCCGGTCACGGGAGAAATTATTGAAGTGAATGCTCAGCTCGACGATGCTCCCGAACTGCTCAACGATGATCCCTATGGAGAGGGTTGGATTATTAAAATTCGATGCAGTGAAGATCCTGAAGGGATGTTGTCTCCTGAGGAATACGCCGATTATATTGAATCCGAGCACTAAGGATAGACTGCATGCCCTATATTCCCCATACCGACTCAGAAATTCGGGAAATGCTCAACGCCGTCGGCGTCTCTTCTATTGAAGAATTGTTCGCAGAAATTCCTGAAGACATGCGTCCCAAAAGTTTTGATGTGCCTCACGGTATGACCGAAATGGCGGTTTTGCGGCACATGGAAAACTTGGCTGCAGCCAATGACATCGACATGGTCAGCTTCCTCGGAGCCGGTTTCTATGACCATGACAGTCCTGCCGCAGCCTCCGCGCTCATTAGTCGAGGCGAATTTTACACGGCGTATACTCCCTACCAGCCCGAATCGTCACAGGGCACACTCCAGGCGATTTTCGAATATCAAACAGCCATAACCCGTCTGTTTGAAATGGAATGTTCCAACGCCGGAGTATACGATGGCGGAACGGCGCTCTACGAAGCCATTATGATGGCTGTTCGTGCAACAAAGCGCCGTAAAGTCGTCATTAGCGAGGCCGTTAACCCAATTTACCGAATAGTTATCAGCACCTACACCAAGAATCTTAAACTTGAGCTTGTCACCGTACCGCATGTTCAGGGACGAACGAATTTCGAAGGCTTGGTTGACGCGATTGATGACAAAACAGCATGCGTTGTCGTCCAAAATCCCAACTTCTTTGGTTGTGTGCAGGACTTTACGGAGCTTTTCAATGCAGCCAAGGCGCTGGGCGCATTGTCCGTGATGTCTGGTTATCCCGTTCTCCAATCGGTCATAAAAACGCCGGGAGCAATGGGCGCTGACATCTGCGTGGCTGAGGGGCAAAGCCTTGGGCTGCCATTATCCTTTGGTGGACCGTATCTTGGCATTATGACCTGCACCAAAAAGCTTGTTCGCCAAATGCCTGGCCGTATTGCCGGCCGGACGACCGATGTTGACGGAAAGACCGGGTATGTTCTCACCCTGCAAGCGCGTGAACAACATATTCGACGCCAAAAGGCCACGTCGAATATTTGTTCCAACCAAGCGTTGTGCGCCTTGCAAACATTGGTTCACCTCTGCCTTCTCGGCGATGAAGGCCTTCGCCGCCAGGCATTGTTATCCATGGAAAATGCCCAATATGCCGCAGCGCAGTTGATGGAACTCGAAGGCGTTCGTTTGCTCAACGATGCTCCTTTCGGCAATGAATTTACTGTGCTTTTCCCAGGCCGCGGTCGGGAAATCTGCGTGAGCCTCATGAGTCGCGGCATTATTCCCGGCTTCCCTACAGGACGATACTATAAGGGCCTTGAAAACGGGCTGCTGGTCTGCTGTACGGAAAAACATACTCGCGCAGAAATTGACGAGATGGTTGAACTTATCGGAGGCCTGGCATGAAAACAGTATTTGAACAATCTTCTCCCGGACGCGAAGGCGTTTGGCCGGAAAAACCGTCCTCCGAGGCTTCCGACTTTTTACCTGAACACCTCCTTCGCTCCAAGCCGGCTGACTTGCCTTCGCTTGGCGAACTCGATGTCGTTCGACACTTCACGTTGTTGTCCAAGCGCAATTTTGGTGTAGACGGCAACTTCTATCCTTTGGGATCGTGCACCATGAAGTACAATCCCAAGTTCACGGAACAAGTTGCGGCACTCCCAGGTTTTGCCCGACTCCATCCGGTCGTTCCTCAACTTCCCTGGGCCAGTGAAATGACGCAAGGAGCTCTTGCGGTCATGTACGAGACCGAAAGGCTTCTCAGCGAAATCACGGGCATGGCGGAATATACCTTGCACCCGATGGCTGGAGCGCACGGCGAACTGACTGGTGCCCTCATTATGGCTGCGTATCATGCAGACAAGGGCAACAAGAAAACCAAAATCATTTGTCCGGACTCGGCACACGGAACCAACCCCGCTTCAGCCTCCATTGCCGGTTTTGAGGTTATCAGTATTGAGTCCAAAAACGGTATCGTTGACCCCGAGGCACTGAAGGCCGTTATTGATGACGATGTCGCCGGGCTCATGATGACATGTCCGAACACGTTGGGCTTGTACGAAAAGCATCTCCCCGAAATCGTCAAGATGGTACATGACGTTGATGCTCTCCTCTACTATGATGGAGCCAACCTGAATGCTATTTTGGGCAAACTCCGTGTTGGTGATGCCGGATTCGACGTTGTCCACCTCAATTTGCACAAAACATTCGCCACCCCGCATGGTGGCGGTGGCCCTGGCTCCGGTCCTGTTGGTGTTTGCGAAAAACTCAGACCGTATCTGCCCGTTTCTCGTGTCGTTGTCGATGTCTATGGCCGGTACCAACTCAAGTATGATTACCCCAAATCCATTGGGTATGTTGCACCGTTCTACGGCAACTTCGGCGTTGTTCTCAAAGCGTATGCGTACATCCTGCGACTCGGCAAAGAAGGACTCATCCGTGTGTCCGAAAATGCGGTTCTTGCGGCCAACTACATGCGGAAACAACTCGAAGACGTGCTTGAAATTCCCTACAACAGGGTTTGTATGCACGAATTCGTCGCTTCAGCGCACGATGTGGCCGAGCATATCCGCGCACTCGACCTTGCCAAAGCCCTGCTCGACAAAGGCTACCACGCTCCAACGATTTATTTCCCGTTGATTGTCAAAGAAGCCATGATGTTCGAGCCGACCGAAACGGAGAACAAAGAAACGCTTGATGAATTCATCGCGGATCTGAAAGCGATCATTGAAACCGCCAAAACCGATCCCGAATCCATAACCCACGCACCGCATACCATGCCGGTCAAGCGACTTGACGAAACCAAAGCCGCCCGTGCTATGGAAATCACGCACGATCTTGGGTAGTTATAATTAACTCCACGTTTGGAGTTCCCTGAGATGAAACGGAAGAAACTTCTTTTAAAAGAAGTTTCTTCCGTATTTCTTCTTCACTGCGCCCCCTCAACGCTTTGCCGAAAACGTTCTCCAAAGAGGATCACGCGACACGAACGCGCATCTTTCATTTGTTATTAAGTCCACAACTGTGATTTTCACACGACAGAGCAAACCCCATGGAGATAAACGCCATGACTTCTTTGACCGCTACCAGGAAATGTGACCTCATTATCGTTGGAGGTGGACCAGCCGGATACGATGCTGCACGTTTGGCAGCGTCCAAAGGCCGGAGCGTGACGTTGATTGAACGTGAACACCTTGGCGGTACGTGCCTCAATTGGGGGTGCATTCCTACGAAACTGTATCTTGCGGCAACATGTGCTCAAGACGAACTGGCTGGTCAGGCAAAAGCTAAAATTGCCAGCGGGACAATTCAACTCGATTTTGCCGCACTCCGTACCAAAAAAGACCGCCTTATCACAGCCACACGTAAGGCCATGGTTAAACAACTTGATGCGGCAGGAATTGAGTTGATACAAGGGGACGTGACCGCGATCACAGAAAAGACCGTCCACGTGAACGACACGATCCTGTCTTTTCAAGACTGCATTCTCGCTTTAGGATCGCGCTCAGCGGTTTATCCAGGTCTTGCTCCCGATCACGAAGTGATTCACGATTCCAGCAGTGTATTCGATATTCCCGAAATTCCTTCGTCTATCATCATTGTTGGGGCAGGTGCCATTGGCATTGAATTTGCCCATTTTTTTCATCGTCTTGGTACGAAAGTCGATATTTTTGAGGCAGCACCGCGGATTGTACCTGCTGGGGACCCGAACATTTCGGCGAGCCTTGCGCAGATCCTCAAACGAGCCGGTTATGGTCTCCATACAAACGCATGCATCGAATCCGTATGCGCGTGTGACGGACAAGCCGTGCTCACGATGTCAGACGGCACAAAGCACACAGCAGAAAAAATACTTCTTGCGTTGGGACGCACCCCGAACACCGAGAGTGTTGACGTGAGCGAAACGACTCTTTCGCTTGATCAGAAAGGATTCATCCAGGTTGACGACCATCTCCAGGCAGCCCCGCATATTTATGCCACCGGAGATGTCAACGGACGCATGTTGCTTGCTCACGCTGCTGCGCATCAGGCCGAATACGCCGTTGACCACGCCTGCGGTCATGCATCGAATCCGTATACGTTTGGCCCCTACCCTTCAATTGTCTACGGTTCTCCGGAAACCATGAGTACAGGTCGGACGGTAGCGGAATTGCAAGCCCAAGGACTTTCCCCACAGATTTCTCAATCGCCGTTGATTGCAAATCCCATTGCCCAAGGTCATGCAACCACGGGTGGATTTGTCAAAGTCATCTGGAACGAAGATCGAGTTGCTGGAGTCACTGCGGTTGGCCACGGGGTGTCCCAGCTGACCACGACGGCAACGATCATGTGCAATCAGGGATGGACCAGAGAAGACGTACGACATTTTATCTTCCCTCATCCGACACTCGATGAAGCACTGAAGGACGCGCTGTTAGCTCCAAGGAAAGACGCATAAAAACGAATCAAGCATCATGAGACCAGTAAATGCTTAAACATCTGGTCTTGTGTGTGAAACAGAGCACCGGCACGAGACGATACAGACAGCGTTATCGTGCCGGTTTAGTCAACCAATATATAACAGCTCAAGCATTGCATTATCAGGACTGATACCCCATGCCTACCAATATTATACCGGGTCCATTCTGTAATATCTCTCCCATTGTTCTGGCTTCCGGTTCACCGCGCCGGCGTGACTTCCTTACCTCTGTCGGCTTGGACTTCACGATCGTTCCCTCATCATTCGAAGAGCCAGCTCCGGAACCCGACGAGTCTCCCGAAGCGTACGCCAGCCGTATGGCGACAGGCAAAGCGAATGACGTTGCCCAAGCACACCCCGAAGCCTGCATTATCGCCGCCGACAGCGTTGTTGCCATAGACAATAACATCTTAGGCAAGCCCAAAGACGAACACGACGCTCATCGTATGCTCCGCCTTCTCTCTGGCAAACAACACGCCGTCACAACCGGCTGCACCCTCATTGCCCCGCAAAGAAAAGAAATTTCATCCTTCGCCATAACAACAAAAGTCTGGTTCACCGAACTCAGCGACGCCATTATACACGCATATATCCAAACCAAAGAACCCATGGACAAAGCCGGCGCCTACGCCATCCAAGGCCAAGGAGCCTTCATGGTAAAAAAAATCACCGGCTCCTACACCAACGTCGTCGGGCTACCCCTCTCCAAAATTATAAATACCCTGTTATCCTGGGCTGTTATAATTCCAAGAAAATCATGAAAAACCCCACAAATGTGAGAATTTCCAGGCGAAGTCCCCACTTATTCCCCACTTTGGGGGATGGCGATTTATGATGGAGAGGGAGTGTCGATGTTGCTCTGTTTTTGTTTTGTGAGATTGTATTGAGGGGATTGAGTTATTTGAACTTGATGGTTTGAGTTGAGGGAGTTGTGGGAATTGTTGAGTTTGTATGTGATTTTTGTATGTGAACTTGAAGTGCAGGATGCTGCGTTTTTGATTGTGATTTTTTGTGATATTTTATATCTGCTCATTCTATTCCATTATGAGGTGAACACCTTGACCTTGCGTCTACCACTCTGTAGTAAAAACACAAATCATTTTTATACTCAAATACAAATAAGATTAAACTTTCAGTGCATCATTTAATGTACAATAAGCGATAATGTTTTTAGTATGTCTTTACTCATTAAAGAGGGATAACAAAATTGCACAACAATATACGCTATGATTTATCAAATTGGCTAATTCATTTTTTTAGAGATGTTGACCTTGATTCAGATGCTAGTATTGATATACCTGAACACATCGGTTGGAATAACATTTTTGAGTACGACAACTCCCCTTTACAAGCTTTTTTTCTATTAAGATGTGCAATACGGCAGCAAAGGATATGGGCTACCTGGTCTTACAGAGGTGGCGTAAGAACTATATACGGATTAAAACCCGCAGTTTGCTTTACAGATATGCCTATAGCTGCTTTTTTTGAAGCAGCAGAACTGCGAAAAAAAAGAGGAGAACATATCAGTAGTTATGCTATATTAATAGATAAAACTCAATTGGCACAATATGGAGCACTCCCTGTTATATATGGATTAAGTCAAAAATATTCTGCTTCTACTGATCCGCAAACTGGAGCAAGAATCATAGATTTAAATTGCTTACCTCTCGAAGAACAATATAGATTTGTGACTTATAATCCTTCACCTCTAAGGACCATAGATTGGACTCATGAACGTGAATGGCGGTGGGGTTGTCATCATAATGTCCAAAAAAACAATAATGATGAGATTGTTTCTTTCGAAGAAATGCCTGCGTTAACTCTGTCAACAATTGATTTATGCGGAATGGGCATTGTTGTTAATGATAGTCAGGAAGCCCAATATATACGTTCTGACTTGCTTACGCTCATCGATCGTGGTCTCATAACAGAGAATAAGTATAAGTTTATTTTGTCCTTATCAAGTATCCCTTCCATTCAGTCTCTTCAATCTTTGAACGGATTAACAACAGCGATAAATCAAGCACTGATCAATCCTTTAGCAGGACTCACAGTGAATAATACAACTATGACCTATAACAATAATATATTAAATAATCTTGCATGCCAGCTGGCAAGAACCACGCCTTCTCAGAGTGGCGAAAAAGGAAAAGCGTGGTTATGGCTATACGACAATACGCATCCATTCACTCGTAGCATGAAAGCTATTGGACGCTTGTATGTCAGCAACGATGGTCGATACTTAGTAGATATACCAGAGTTTTCAGAATCGAGAAGCTTACGTCAACAAGAAAATATGATAAAGCAACTCGCGGCTGCTCTACAAACACAAATAGGAATTCAGTGTGGATATTTTTCTGTTTTAGGCCATAACGACCCTAATAGGGAACCTTTTTACTGCTCCCCTCCTGACAACCCTTTCATTTACAACGAGAATTAATATACATTTTTCAATATTATTTGCTTCTGCTACAAAAACGAGACTGATTTTTTGTAAAGAAAGAGCATTTTTCAAATCAGCTTTAAATTGCTTGTCAGGTGCAGTCGCGATGATAGCATAGTTAGGGGATTATGGGATTATATCCCATTAAATCTTCATTTCGAAGAACTTTCACGGGATGACCAATCTTAATATTCCGATTGGTTATATAAGTAAAAGCTGCTGACTGCTGCTATTATTATAATTTTTTTCAACGCGATTGACTGCTCGCATGACTCCGTCAATATTTGGTTTGCCATATCTGTTTGCCCTTATCGCATTCGCTCCTCTTGAAAGGAAATAACGGTTTCCTTCCGATGATACATTTTCATTTTTGTAGTCTGCAAAAAACAATGGCACTCGATATTCAAGAGCGTCAATAGCTGCAGCATAAGTTCCCCCTTTCATAGCGGCTTCAATAACCACCATTGCTTTGGATAACCCTAAGATAGTTCGATTTCTTTGCATCGCATTTGAAACAAACCAACGACTTGTTGGGAAAAATTCTGAAACAATAACGGCTTGCTTTTCACTAAAAACAGTTTTGATTTCTTTCTTGATACGAAAGTTTTGAATTCCCTCAGCCAAAACAATCGTAGTTGTTCCTCCATGCGCTAAAGCAGCAAAGTGATCCTGCTACAGAGTTGATCCTGCTACAGAGTTGTGGACACGAAGTTAAGCCAGCATGAGCAGTTCTCATGGGAAATATGATGCGAAATTTAAGCGGAATGATAGCTGAGTCGAAGGGGTATAGCGTGACAAGTTTCTGAACGCACCTCCCCCTTCCCCAGCCGTTTCCGTAAATATTTGGTCCCCAAACGCACGAAAGCCCGAACTTTCATCAAGTTCGGGCTTCGTGTTGCCGTGTGTGGCATTTGAAAAGGATCCTGGCGACGATCTACTTTCCCACGGTTATAACCGCAGTATCATCGACGATGGAGGGCTTAACTTCCGAGTTCGGAATGGGATCGGGTGTACCCCCTCCTCCTTGGTCACCAGGAAATATTGGTGATATATAAGTAAAATAAGAAACAGGATAGTTTGAAGGAAAATAAGTCGAACGACTTATTAGTACCGCTTTGCTAAGTACATTGCTGCACGTACACATGCGGCCTATCAACCGAGTCATCTTCTCGGAGTCTTCAGGGAGATCTTATCT